>JAICXV010000035.1 GCA_025934545.1 Verrucomicrobiia bacterium | reverse complement strand
TTCGCCGGACGCCGGATCGCGGGTGAAGGCGACGCCGGAACCTGACTTGTCGCCAGTATTACCGAACACCATCGCCTGCACGTTCACAGCCGTTCCCCATTCGGAAGGAATGTTATATTTCTGACGATAAACGATGGCGCGATCGTTCATCCACGAACTGAACACAGCGCCGACTGCGCCTTGCAGTTGTTCCCATGGATCGGTCGGAAATTCTTTGCCCGTGCGATCCTTGACGAGCGCTTTGAAACGCTTCACCAATTCCTGCAGACCTTTGGCGTCGATCTTCGTGTCTTCGACATGCTTTTGGCCGGGGAACAATTCGTCCTTCAACCCTTCGATGACCGTTTCAAACGGTTCATGATCTTCACCGGCACGTTTTTGCACGCCCATAACGACGTCGCCATACATTTGGATGAAGCGGCGATAGCAATCCCATGCGAAACGGGGATTGCCGCTGGCTTTCTCGAGAGCGACGACCGTTTGATCGTTCAATCCGAGGTTCAAAATGGTGTCCATCATGCCCGGCATGGAATCGCGCGCGCCGGAACGGACGGCGACGAGGAGCGGACGTTCCATATCGCCAAAACGTTTATTGAGGATCTTCTCCATGTTCTGGACGCCGACTTTGCATTGGCCCCAGAGTTCCTTCGGATAGCTGCGACCATGCGCATAATAATATGTGCAGACCTCGGTCGTGATGGTGAATCCGGGAGGGACGGGCAGACCGATGCGGGTCATTTCCGCGAGGTTCGCGCCTTTGCCGCCGAGCAACGGTTTCATAGCGCCGTTGCCGTCAGCTTTTTTATTTCCGAAGAGGTAAACGTATTTCTGCGATTTAGCCATAATTCTAGTTTCTTTCTTACAGGGGGACCGTGGCACGAGCGCGACTGCGAAACATTTTCGGCCTCGTGAAAAGTCCCTCCGAAAATGCCGGAAATTCCAGTTCGGGCGGCGGATTCCAGAGCTAATCTGGTGCTTGACCGGCCCCGTTGGTTTTCTCCAATCGAGGGCGAATGTATCAGACGAGCTATTCTAGTCAATGGCGCTTTGGGGCGCTCAGACGCAATCAGGGTCTCCGTCGTCCCGTTGCTTTTTCTTTGCGCTCACTCCGCTCTTTGCGGTTACATTTGCCTTTATGCGTTGGACACAGGCTTTGATTCCTACTTTGAAAGAAACGCCCGCTGAGGCGGAGATTCTTTCGCACAAATTGCTGCTGCGCGCCGGCTTGGTGCGCAAATTGACCGGTGGTCTTTATACATTTCTGCCGCTCGGGTTGCGCGCCTTGCGTAAGGTCGAGCAAATCGTCCGCGAAGAAATGGACCGCGCCGGCGCGCTGGAGGTGCTCATGCCCGCGCTGCAACCGCCGGAAATCTGGCAGCAGAGCGGACGTTACGAAACCGCCCAGGCGGTATTCTTCAAAGCGCGCGACCGCGCCAAAAAGGAATGGATTCTCGGCCCGACCCATGAAGAAGTCATCACCACACTGGTCGCCGGCGAGTTGAGTTCCTATCGTCAGTTGCCCAAAAACTTTTACCAGATCCAAACCAAGTTCCGGGACGAAATCCGTCCGCGCTTCGGCCTGATGCGGGCCAAGGAATTCATTATGAAGGACGCCTACAGCTTCGATGCGACTGAAGAAGGCGCGCAGACCAGCTACAAAAAAATGTACGACGCTTACACGCGCATCTTTCAACGGTGCGGTTTGAAAGCGATGGCAGTCGAGGCCGACACCGGCGTGATGGGTGGGAAGTTTTCGCATGAATTCATGGTTCCGGCTGAAACCGGCGAAAACGAAGTCGTTTATTGCGATGGCTGCAACTACGCCGCCAACATCGAAAAGGCCACCAGCCGGCACATGATGCACGCGGACACTGGCGATAAGGAATTGCCGATTGAAAAGTTCGCGACGCCCGGCGTGACCACCATCAACGCACTGACCAAGGCTCCTTACACCATCGCGGCCCATCAGCAAATCAAGACGCTGGTTTACATCGTAAATGACAAACCGGTGTTAATTTTGTTGCGCGGCGACCACCAACTCAACGAAGCCAAGCTCACTGGCGTCCTCGGCACGGCGACTTTCCGCCCCGCGACACCGGATGAAATCGTTGATGTGCTCAAAGCCAAACCCGGCAGTCTCGGCGCGGTCGGGGTGAAAGATATTCCAGTTTACGCCGACGAAGTGTTGCGCGGCGCGAGTGCGATGACCACCGGTGCGAACGAAGACGGATTCCATTTGCGCAATGTGGCGCTCGGTCGCGATATTCATCCGGCGCATTGGGCTGATCTGCGTACGACGCAAATCGGCGAAGCGTGTTCCAATTGTGGCAAGCCATTAAAGATTCAGCGCGCGATTGAAGTCGGCCACGTCTTCAAACTCGGCACCAAATACAGCAAAGCGTTGAACGCCTTGTTCGTGGACGAAAAGAGCGAGCAACATCCTGCCATCATGGGTTGTTACGGCATCGGCGTGACGCGCACACTGCAAGCGGTCATCGAACAATGCAACGACAAGGACGGCATCGTGTGGCCGATCAGCGTCGCTCCCTATACCGTTTGTATCACTCCGCTCACCGTTGCGAAGGACAGCACGGTGATGCAACTCGCCGAAAAGATTTATAACGAACTTTCCGCGCGCGGCATCGACGTCATCATGGATGACCGGGACGAACGGCCCGGCATGAAATTTAAAGATTCCGAACTGGTCGGGTTCCCGATCCGCATCGGTATCGGCGAAAAATCCCTGGCCAAAGGCGAAGTGGAAATCAAACCGCGCGGCGGCGCTTTGATTCCGGTGAAACCCGACCAGGCGATCGAGAAGGTGATCGAGTTAATTAAGGCGGGTTAATCAGCCACTGATGAAACACGGATTCATTTGAGGAAAAAGAAATCAGTGTTTCATCGGTGTTCAATCCGTGGCTAAAAAGCTTTACCACTTCGCGAAGTCGTCCACGAATTCAAGCACGTCGTTGACGATGCCCTCGAGAAATCGTTTGCCCTTTTCCGCGCTGGCGAGATCTGGGTATCCAACCGTCCCGCTGTCGGAAATCTCGTCGAATTCGTTAACGAAATAAATCGGTCGCGATGCCATCATGTCGCCTTTGCGATAAGTGTCCTGCGGAATCTTGCTGCGCCCGTCCCGAAAAGCTTTCTTCATGTTCACCTTTTCTGGATGCAGATAAAGCATAAGCGACGCTTCCATTTCGCAGGCGTGACCAAGGCCGCCTGGTTCGGATTCACGAACCTTACGGATCGTTGGCGAGCTGAGCGACCAGTAAGACGCAAAAACAAACTGCACTTGCGGAAATTCCGTTTTCAGCTCCCGCAAGGCGGCGCGGACTGGAATGTCATTTCCGCCGTGACCGTTTAGCAGAAAAACTTTTGTGGCGCCCATCTTCACAATCGATCGGCACATCTCACAAACCAGCGTGATGTACGGCATCTGCGAAACACTGAGCGTCCCAGGGAAAGCAAGGTGATGCGTCGAATGTCCCGGCCAGAGCGTCGGCAAACACAAAATGTTTTGGGGCCGTTGCTGCTCGAGGCGACGCGCCACAGCGGTGACAATGTCCGTATCGGTCGTCAACGGCATGTGATGGCCGTGCTGCTCGAAGGAGCCGAGGGGGAACAGAACGATTTTGTCAGCTACCTTGAGTTCGCGAACCTCGGGCCACGAGAGATTTTCCAGCAACATACGACAACCGATTATGTTGCTGCCTCAGCCAATGTTAAAGGCGAATCTGCCCGTCAAAAACGAAATCCGCCGGCCCGCATAAGGTGACGTTCGAGAATTCCCCGTTCTTCTCCTGAAATCCAACTTCCAAAACATCTCCGCCTTGAACATGGACTTTGACCGGCGATTTGAGTCCGTGCAGGCGCGCCGAAATCATTGCCGACGCCGAAACACCAGTGCCACACGCAAGTGTTTCGCCTTCCACTCCGCGTTCAAACGTGCGAACGCGAATGGTATTTCCGCCTTTAAGTTGCACGAAATTAACGTTCGTTCCTTTCGGTGCGAAATGCGCGTGGCGGCGAACCTCCGGCCCAACTGAGCTAACCATCGCTTTATCCGCATCAGGCACGAAAAGCACGGCGTGTGGAACGCCCGTGTTGAGCGAATGAATTTCCGTTTTGCCGACGCTCAATGGAACCGTCTCGTTCAGGCGCAAATCCTTCGGCGAAGTCAGATTGATCGTGACGCGGTCGCCGTGAATCTTCGCCGTGATGATGCCGGCTTTGGTTTCAAATGTCAGTTCGCCTTTGACGCCGGCGGTGCGTTCGACATAGCGCGCGAAACAACGCGCTCCGTTGCCGCACATTTCCGCTTCGCTGCCGTCCGCATTGTAAAAATCCCAGGCCCAGTCGGCTTTACCGGTTGGCGGCACGAGAAGCATCACCCCATCCGCGCCAACGCCACGATGCCGGTCGCAGATGCGAACAGCCTGCTCGGGAGTCAGTTTGATTTTGCGTTCTCGATTGTCGATGAGCACAAAGTCGTTCCCCGCCCCGTTCATCTTGGTGAAATTGATCTGCATCGAAATACTTTAACCGGCGTAACCGTGCACGTAAACGTACCAAACGGTGAACCCAAAAATACCCAGCGCCAGGATCAACGCGCGCCAGAAAAACGACTCTTCACGAATAATTCCAAGGTCCATCAGGATGACGCGCATGCCGTAAAATGCGTGAATGAGGAAAAACAAAAGTAACGCGATGTCCAGGCCGCCGCTTAAGTGTGTCGATTTCGGCGAACCAAGAAATTCGGGATACGGCACTTTATCTCTCGCCGCCCAACCGGTGTAGATTTTTATCGGGATCAACAGGAATAGACAAATCGCGCTGATTCGTTGCGTGAGCCAGGCCCAGGTGCCGCGATAACTTTGGAAGCGACGCTTTACCGGCGTCGGCGCGTTTGTATAAGTGGCGGTTTCGGCAGACATAAAATTAAGCGAGCCCCATCTTCTTCATGATCTCGGCAGCTTTCGCATTGGCCTGCGCTTGCACGTCCATCTGCAGATTGCCGCCGTGCGCGTCAATGCCGACCGTCAACGGTCCGAGCCCTTTAAATCGAATCTGCCAGATACACTCCGGCATCAAATCTTCCCAATAAACTTTTTCGATCTCTTCAATCTGCAAGGTCTCCATCGCCGCCGCGCCGCCGGTTACGGACAAATAAACCGCTCCGTATTGTTTCATCAGCTCAGCAGTGCGTTGTGACATGCCGCCTTTGCCGAGAATCGCGCGCACACCGTAATCGCGGAGCAAACCTTCCGTGAAACGATCCATGCGCATGCTCGTGGTCGTGCCGACGCAAACGGGAACATATTTGCCATTGACCTTCTTCACGTTCGGCGCGGTGTGCAACAGGGCTGCGCCTTTCCAATCGCAAGGCGGCGCAACGTTCTTGTCGAACACCCGAATCAAATTCCCGTCGCGCACACCGAAGATGACGCCGTCGAGCAAAACGGAATCGCCGACGTGCAACTGTCGCACATCGCTCTCCGCCAACGGTGTCTTAAATCTGAACTCTGCCATAAATTTTCTCTGCGCTTTTGCGTCGCAGCCTTAGAACCCAATCGTCACCTGTCCACTCGTCGAAATTTTCGCGCGCCGCCGTTCCGCCCGCCAACATTGGATGTTCACCGCAACTGGGTTGCAGGTGATATGCGTCCAGGCAGACTCGATATGCACGCCGAGCGCCGTCGTATCGCCACCGAGACCTTGCGGTCCGATACCCGTCGAGTTGATCGCTTCGAAAAGTTCCTGTTCGATCGCCGCAATTTTCGGGTCAGGGTTCTTCGAACCAACCGGTCGCGTCGTCGCTTTCTTGGCCAGCGTCATACAAAGGTCAGAGGACCCGCCGATACCAATGCCAACAACCATCGGCGGACACGGCTTGGCGCCCGCGCCGACAACATTTTCCAACACAAATTTCTTTACGCCGTTAATTCCATCGGCTGGAACCAGCATCCGCATGAACGACATGTTTTCTGACCCCGAACCTTTCGGCATGAACAAAATGTCGATCTCATCCGAGTCCGGGACGAAATCGTAATGAATAATCGGAATCCGTTCACCAGTGCTGGTCTGGCGATTTTCGCGCGAAATAGGTGCAACGATACTGGACCGCAATGGATGTTCGCGCGTGGCTCGCTCAGTGCCTTTAATGATCGCGGTGGTGAGCTTCGCGCCGTCGAAGCGAACGTTGCCGCCGATCTCCACCCAATAAATCGGAATACCAGTATCCTGGCACACCATCATATTGTCCTTTTGCCCGAGCTCGATGGAGCGCAGGTAATGCGAGAAAATCCGTTTGGCAACTTCCTTGGTTTCGCGGGCTGCGGCGCGTTTGATGGCGTCGACAACGTCCGGCGGAATCTCTTTCAGCGATTGAATATAGAGATCGCGGCAGGTCGTTTCGACGACTTCATAGAAATTCTGGGCAACTTCCATTAAGCCGCCCATGGTAGGGCCGCGGCAAATCGCTGGCTAGTTTTTTTGCTGGTGTTGCTCTACTGAAAGAGCGTCCACCAATCCTGGCGGTGTCGTATGATCACAATCCAAATCGCGACATTCGCAATTACGTTCAAAATTAACAGCACGGCGTCCTGATAGTTGGGTTTCTCCCCCTTTCGAAAGTAGCGGCCCGCCGATAACAAAGGTGCGCGACATGTGGGACACAAAGTTGGACGAAGGTCAAAAACTGATAAAACAATGCTACACACCAGACCAACGAAGTAGAACAGAAGAAGCTCTCCCGCCAGAGTGCTAAAACCGTAGTACCACGGAAGCTTTAGAGGGGGTAACATCGAAAACGCCCAGAGTGGAATCGCCAATGTTACCGCCACTGATAAATAAAATAGACACCAGTTTGGGGAACCCTTCGAAGTGTGAGAATATGCTTTGCACTTAAAACACGAGTGAACAGCGTACGTGTGGGTGAACTTCATTACCTAACGTCCTGGGGCCATGTTCTCAAACCTCAGCAGCCTTTGAAAGACCATAAAACTCGACCTCTCATATTTGCACTGGTTGCGCGACTGCGGAATAGCGCACACATTGAATTATGGGCATGGCCTATCAACGGCGAAGCGCGCCAGCCATGGCGCGCGTGCGGCAAAAACTGTCCTCGGAACACATCGCCGACGTTCTGGGCGACACGCGCGAACGCTTGATCGCAGCTGGGTTGCCGAAGAAAATCAAACCCGGTGGACGTATCGCCATCACCGCAGGGAGTCGCGGCATCGGCGGGTTCGTTGAAATTTTGTCCGGCATCATTGATGCGATTCGTAGCGGAGGGGGCAAACCGTTCATCATTCCGGCAATGGGCAGCCACGGCGGCGCAACCCCCGAAGGACAAATCGAAATCTTACGACGCCTTGGGGTGACCGACCATACCGTTGACGCGTCGATCGAAGCGACGATGGAAACCGTGGATTTAGGCGCATCGAAGACGGGGGCGCACGCTCACCTCGATACCATCGCCGCAAAAGCCGATGGCATCATCGTCCTCGGACGCACCAAAACGCATCCTGAAAATGCCGAAGGGATCGCATCCGGTTTGCTGAAGATGACGACCGTCGGCCTCGGAAAACAAATCGGCGCGCAAGAAGCGCACTCTCACGGTTTATGGGAATCGGTTGCTGCTGTCCCGGAATTGACCCTGGCGAAAAGCAATGTGCTGTTTGGTTTGGCCGTTGTTGAGAATGCGTTTCGGCAACCGCTCGTCATCGAAGCGGTGGCCGGCAATCACGAGGCGTTTGCCGAATCGGATCGCCGCCTGCTCAAAGTCGCTCAACCGCACCTTGCCAAACTTCCTTTCGATGACCTCGATCTTTTAATTGTGGATGAACTCGGCAAAAATATTTCGGGCACCGGCATGGACTTAAACGTCATCGGCAAATGGCGCATCAGCGGTGGCGACAAGAAACCGAATTATCGACGCATCGTCGTTTTATCGCTCACCCACGAATCGTTAGGCAATGGGCTCGGCATCGGTTTGGCCGATTTCACTACGCAACGATTCATGCGCGAATACGATCACGCCAACACCTACATTAACTTGCTAACATCCACGGAACCGGATTCGCAAAATCCGCGCGAAGGTCCGCCGCCGCTCGCTTTGGTTTCGGACCGCGAAGCGATTGAGGTGGCGCTCTACTCTGCCTTGACAAAAGACAAGCCGCGCGTATGCCGAATCAAGAGCACGGCGTCGCTTCATGAGTTCTGGGTTTCCGAAGCGCTGTTGCCCGAAGTGGAACGCAATTCGAATCTGACGCTGCTCGAAAAAGCTGCGCCAATGCACTTCGACGGCCACGATAATTTATTTTGAGAACAGCGACTTTGGCCGTCGCCGCGTTGTAGCCACCAATCCGGCAACTCCTGCCGCGGCAACCGCTCCAGCGGCAACCCATTTCCACCGTCGCCGCGTCCGCGAACGCTCGCCGGTTTCTCCATCGCGCGGTTTCGGCGCGTGCATGTGCCCCTCCTTCATGGCCAGATGCAAGACCTCGGCCAGATGCATCGCTTTGCGTCCAGTCTGTTGCGCGATTTGTTCATGGCAACTGAATCCGTTGGTGACGATCAAAGTTTCGTGATCCGTTTTTCGGACTTCCGGCAATAACACGCGCTCGCCGCACTTGATCGACACGTCGTAATGATCGCCTTCTTCAAATCCGAATGCGCCCGCCATTCCACAGCAGCCCGAATCGAGCAACTTGTAATTCGGCAACGCGCGCTTCAGCACGGCTTCTTCGTCTGTCATTTTCATCACTGCGTGATGGTGACAATGTCCGTGCACGATCGCGTCTTGGTCGAGTTGCCTCTCCGGATAATGCGGCGCGTGCTTATTTAAAAACTCGCTCAACAGAAAGGTCTGCTGCTTCAAACGCTTCGCGTTCATGTCCTGCGGAAACAAATTCATCATTTCATCGCGGAACACCGAAGCGCAACTGGGCTCCAACACCACGACAGGTGTCCCATCCTGGATCGAATCGCTGATAGTATCGAGAATGTGCCGCAACCATTTCTCCGCCGTATCGAGCATGCCGTAATCGTAGAGTGGCCGCCCGCAACACATGTTCGCTTCCGGCACTTCGACTTTAAACCCTGCATCTTCCAAAACTTCTACAGCCGCCCGCGCGATCTGCGGATGAAAATAATTATTAAACGTGTCCGGCCACAAAATGACGCGCGGTTTGTGATCGATGGTCGCGGGCAGCCTGCGGTTGCGAAACCAATCCTTAAACGTTTCTGTGGCAAACGGCGGCAGTTTCCGCTCTGGCGCGATGCCAATAATCTTTTTCGCAATCCCGGCGAAAAACGGGCTTTGGCCAAAAAAGTTCGCAATCTTCGGAGCGAAGCTCGCCAGGTGCGCCCATTTGTGAATCAGGCCAAACACATAAGCGTGGATTGGGCGCAGCCGGCCTTTGTAGTAGTGCGAGAGAAATTCCGCTTTGTAAGTGGCGATGTCGACATTCACCGGGCAATCCCCTTTGCAACCTTTGCACGAGAGGCACAAATCCAGGCTCTCTTTTACCGCATCGCTGCGCCAACCTTCCTTACGCAGCTCGCTCCCGTTTAACATCTCAAAGAGCAAACGCGCCCTGCCACGAGTGGAGTGTTGCTCCTCGTGCGTAACCATATAACTCGGGCACATTGTCCCCTTTTCATGTCGCCGACATTCGCCGACACCAACGCACCGTTCCATTGCGTGCGCAAAACTAAACCCGTCGGTGCCGTACG
>JAICXV010000456.1 GCA_025934545.1 Verrucomicrobiia bacterium | reverse complement strand
TAGCGTGACCTTCTCGTGGCAAGTCGACCCGACGCGAATTTATACCGTGCAGTTTAAGGATGATTTGAATGACCCCGTTTGGCAGAACTTTGCTGGAACAACGAGCGTCATTGGCGCGACGCAATATGCGCAGGACTTGGCCGCCTCTTCGCAGCGGTTTTATCGCGTCGTAGTCGAGTAAAGGTTCGCGCACTAAATAAATATTGCATTCAGGGCTTGACGCCCCCAAATACGTGCGGCATAGACAGAGACCAAATTTAAAATTGGAGAACAAACCAATGGCAGACAAAACAATTGAGCAACGCGTAAAAGAAATCATCGTCGAACAACTCGGCGTCAATGCAGATCAGGTCACTCCTGAAGCCAAATTTATCGAGGACCTCGGCGCGGATTCGCTGGATACGGTGGAGCTGGTCATGGCATTGGAAGAAGAATTTGGCAACGAAATCCCGGACGAACAGGCTGAAAAATTGCAGACCGTCGGCGATGTCATCAAATATATCGAAGACACGCAGAAAAAGTAAGGGTATAGTATTTATAGGGCAGCTTGGTTCGTTCCACGCTGCCCTTTTTTATGCCAACCAACTGGACAGAACGGCGGGTAGTCATTACGGGCCTGGGTGTCATTTCGTCACTCGGCACCGAGGTCGATGCGTTTTGGAATAATATCGTCGCTGGTAAATGCGGCATTAAACCCATCACCGCGTTCGATACGACGAATTTCGACTGCAAAATCGCCGCCGAAATCACCGATTTCGACCCAGTCCCCGACTTGCCGTCGCCCAAGGAAATGCGGCGCACGGACCGTTTCACCCAGTTCTCCGTTTCCGCGGCGCATCGTGCGCTCAAGGATTCGGGCATGGATCTCGACAAGTTGAATCGCGACGAAATCGGCGCGTTCATCGGTTCGGGCATCGGCGGCCTCAACACTACTGAGGAGCAGCATAAAATTTATTTGGCCAAAGGCCCCGGCCGTTTGTCGCCGTTCATGATCCCGATGCTCATTCTCAACATGGGCTCGGGCTTGTTCTCGATGTATTACAAGTTGCGCGGACCGAACGTCGCGACGTGCTCGGCTTGCGCGACGTCCACCCACGCCATCGGCGAAGCGTGGCGCACCATCAAAATGGGCGATGCGGTTGCGATGTTTGCCGGCGGCAGCGAAGCGGCCGTTTGTCCTTTGGGGGTTGGCGGTTTTTGCGCGATGAAAGCAATGAGCACGCGCAACGATGAACCGCAACGAGCGTCCCGTCCGTTCGATAAAGACCGCGACGGATTTGTGATGGGCGAAGGCGCCGGTGTTATTTTGTTGGAAGAACTCGAGCACGCCAAAGCGCGCGGTGCGAAGATTTACGCTGAGCTGGTCGGCTACGGCAACACCGCCGATGCCAACCATATCACCGCTCCGTCGCCCGAAGGCGAAGGCGCGGCGCGCTGCATGAAGATGGCGCTGCGTTCTGCTGGTTTGAATCCGCAGGACATCACTTACATCAACGCTCACGGCACGTCGACGCCGCAAGGCGACATCGCCGAAACGCAAGCGATCAAAACTGTCTTTGGCGATCACGCCAAAAAAGTGGCCGTCAGTTCGACCAAAGGCGCGACCGGCCACATGCTTGGCGCGGCGGGCGCAGTAGAGATGGCGATCTGCGCCAAAGCGATTGAGCAAGGCGTCATTCCACCGACGATCAATTTGGACAATCCGGATCCCGAATGTGATTTGGATTACGTTCCACACACCGCGCGTCAAAAGCCAGTCACTGCGATCGTGAATAATTCATTTGGTTTCGGCGGACACAACGCGACGATAATCGCGAAAAAATTCGTCGGTTAAGACAAGCTCTCTGTCCTGGTTTGCGGTGCAATCTTGTGCGGATTGCTTTCAGTGCAGCCTTCCTTCTGCCTTGCTGGTTGTTGTGCATTTCGCTACGATCAAATCCAGTTGAGCCTGCAGTTGGTTGAGTCACAGGTCCGCAAATGCTATTTAACAGCTTCGAGTTTTTGATCTTTCTCGTGATCACGTTCACGGCTTACTACTTGCCGCTGTTACGTCGATTCCAGGTTTCGATCCTCATCGTAGCGAGTTTCATTTTTTACGCATCACACAGTCCCTGGCTGGTCTTGCTGCTGCTGGGTTCGATTCTGATTAATGCCGTGATGAGTTCGCGCGTGTTGATGGCGACGTCGATGCGCGAAAAGAAACTTTGGGCCGGCTTGGGCGTCGGTATGAATCTTGGCATTTTGGTCCTGTTCAAATACGGCCCGTTGCTGGCGCGCACGCTGCGGCTGGACATCGCGACGCCGCACACCGTTGGAAATTTTCTCGTCACTTTGCCATTGCCGATCGGCATCTCGTTCTTCACGTTCCAGGGCATTAGCCTGATGATCGATGTCTTGCGGCAGAAGGAGGGTGATCCACAATTCATCAAGCCGGGTTCGTGGTGGCAGTACTATTTGAACACAGCGTTTTTCAAGGCTTTCTTCCCGCAACTCGTGGCCGGTCCGATCATGAAGGCGCACGATTTTTATCCGCAGATCGGTAGCAAGCACTTCCGCGATATCCGCTGGGAACATGCCTTTTGCGCGCTCATCGGCGGTTATTTTCTGAAAATGGTCATCGCCGATAATTTGAAGGACCTGACCTTCTGGCTCGCCTACCCGTATTTTCTGAAGTTCTCCACGACTTCCCTGGTGGCGCTTCTTTTCGGTTACTCAATGCAAATTTTTGCGGACTTCGCCGGTTACTCACTGATCGCGATCGGGCTGGCGCGATTGTTCGGCTACGAACTGATGACGAATTTCCGCGAGCCGTATGTCTCGCAATCGCTTTCGGAGTTTTGGCGGCGCTGGCACATTTCGCTTTCCACATGGTTGCGCGACTATCTTTACATTCCATTGGGCGGCAATCGCAAAGGTCCGGCCCGCACTTACGTGAACCTGATGATCGTGATGGCGCTGGGCGGAGTTTGGCACGGCGCGGCGTGGAGCTACGCGGTCTGGGGAATTTATCACGGGGTCGGTCTGTGCGTGGAGCGATTTTTTCGCGGCGACGCGCCGAGCAAAGATGCCCGGCCATTTTCGTTTGTCCGAATGTTGCTGACGTTCGCGTTTGTGACGTTCGGTTGGTTGCTGTTCAAGTTGCCGAACTTTGCGCATGTTATCGAATTTCTGAAGGCGTGCGTGACGAATCTGTGGTTGCCCGATGATGCGCAGCTTCTGGCGTATATCGCGGTGTATTCGCTGCCGGTGATTGCGTATCATTTGTTCAATCGCATCGAGGTGACCGAGCGTGTTCGGTTGCGCGTGCGAACGGCGGCCTATGGAGTTTGCTTGTTTTTCCTGCTCTTAAATAGCGGCTCGCCGGGCGCGTTCATTTACTTCCAATTCTGAACTATGCTCAAACGATCCATCTTAATCGCGGTCGGCATGGTTCTGGCGTATAACGCTTGTCTCTCCGTGCCCGCGTTTCGCAAGCTCTTTTCCGTTCAGGGGCAGTGGCAAGAAAATATCATCACGGCACAACGTTACTTGCTGGATGACCGTTCGCCGCAGGCAGTCATCGTCGGATCGTCGATGTCGGCGGC
>JAICXV010000289.1 GCA_025934545.1 Verrucomicrobiia bacterium | reverse complement strand
CTCGGCGGCCAGATCGGCTTCGAATCCCGGCCAAACGAAGGAAGCGTGTTCTGGATTGATCTTCCGAAATAAGGAAAACCGGCAATCAAATACGGCGAAGCCTGTTACGCCTTCACGAACTTTATTGCAGCAATTTGCCCGGCGGAATTTTCTGCAATAACGCGTGCATGTCGGTAACGGTGCTCGCGAACTTCGGGTCTTTGGCAAGGTTGTGGTATTCCTTGGGGTCTTTTTTCTCGTCGTAAAGTTCTTTTCCATCGACGCCGTCGTTGCCCCATTCGGTGTAACGGAATTTTTCAGTGCGCACAGAGTGCCCCATCAGATCGTGACCGCTCTTGCGCGCATTGCGATGAGTTTGCGTGTAAGCCGGCATATTCCAGTTGGCTTTCGGATTTTGCAAAAGCGGACGAAGGCTCTTGCCTTCGAGGTTGCTCGGTGGCGTCAACCCGCACAAATCAGCGAGCGTCGGGTACAAATCAAGCAACTCGACCGGGCGGAAGCAGTCCTTGCCATTTCCTTTTGCGCCCGGCCAGCGCACCATGCAAACGACGCGGGACGATTCTTCAAACAGTAATTGTTTTTGCCATTGGCCGTGCTCGCCCAGGTTCCAACCGTGATCGCTCCAGACGACGACGATGGTGTTGTCGTCGAGCCCATTTTTGTGAAGGGCTTCGATGACTTTGCCGAACTGCGCATCAACGAAACTCGTCGCGGCATAATAAGCCCGTTTAAATTGCCGCAGATTGATCTCCGGCAATCCGAAGTTTGGCGGGAACACCGTCAGTGCAACTGGCGGAACATTCTTCAAATCGTTCGAATGAATATCCGGCAACTGAACTTCTTCAATTGGATACAAGTCGAACCATTTTTTAATCGCGATGTCAGGAACGTGCGGACGATAAAAACCGCAGCCGATGAAGAACGGTTTGTCTTTGTTTTCCTCGATCATCTTGATCGTCTCGCTCGCGACTTTGCCGTCGGTCTGATCTTCATCGCCGCCGCGCTTCATTTGCATCCAACAAAGTGTGCCGCCGATATTTTTATTGGGGACAGTCATGATGACTTCATTTTCGTCGGCTTTATCGAGGCCTTTTGGATTAACGACACGCACCCAGGACGGCGGGTCATCGATGCCACTCGTGCCGATCTGGCCGGGAACGCCGTAGTGATACATTTTTCCAACCCGTCCCGCGAAATAACCGTTAGTCCGGAACATGAGCGGCAGCGTGATGATGTCCGGATAGTAATGGCGGATGGGCGTGCTCATGCTGTTGCCGTAGAGCTTGGTCGTGTCTGGACGCAGGCCGGTCATGATCGAGCAACGACTCGGACCGCAGAGCGGGAATTGGCAATAGGCATGGTCGAATCGCACCGCGGTTTTGGCGAAATGATCAAGGTTCGGCGACTTGACCTGTTTATTACCGTAACAACCGAGGCAACACGTGAGGTCATCGATGGCGATAAACAGCACGTTGGTATGAGTGGCGGCGATGGCGCATTGAGCGGAAATGCAGAGCACCGCGACGAAAGCAGCGAGTTTCAATTTCATGAGCGTCTCATTTGTAAGTTAAAGACGAAGTAATAATCAACGCTAAGACGCACGCAGCTCCAGCGTGGATACAAAAGAAGGAAGCCCAACGTCGGTAAAAACAACCGCCGCTGGTCGGTAACTACCCAGCGGCGGTCGGCTGATCACTCGATCAGAATCTAAAATCGCTCCTTATGGCGTCGAAATACGGTAGAAACGTTCGGGCGGAAGCGGGCCGGGATCGATGTAGGTGCCCACGCCATTACTATCCGTCGTCACAACAGTGAGCGTCTGCCAATTGATCGGACTATCCAACGAATCGGTGAATTGAACCGTATAACTTGTATTCGGGCTGCCGGTGAAAGTGCCGGTTCCCGGGCCTGTCGCCGTCTGGTTCTGAACGGGCACGACCAAATTCAACAGCAATGATTTGCTGTCAGCACTCACGCTGACGACAAAGACGTTACTGCCAGTCGAATTGCTAAAGTTGTTGGTATTGATGCTCAACGCAGAAGAACTAAAACCAGTGATCCCACCACTTGCAGTCGCCAGCGTCCATTGTCCAGAGGTGCCAAAGTTCGCAGCATCACCAGGCGTGGTGCCGGAAAGCGATTGGAGGTCGATGTTAAACTTGTTCGTCGATGTCGCGCTGATGTTGAGAGTGCCGTTGATGGCAATCGTGTCATAACCAGTTCCGGCAGCAGCAGCAGCATCGTTAATCTGCCACGTGTAATGCCCGCCACCGTTCCAGGTTTCGTTGCCCGATGAAATCGTGCCGACGCCGTCACCGGGAGCGATCGTGCCGCCGCTATTGACGGTGACGGACGGTGTTGTTCCAGTGCCTTGCAGCACGCCGCCATTAACATTGACGGTCGAACTGCTGGAGATATTTCCGTCCACTTCCATCGTGCCGCCATTCGCGTTCAGGGTCGTGACCCCGGTGTATCCCGCTGTGCCGACCATGATCAAGGTTCCGACGCCTCCCTTGTTAAAACCATTGCCCACAGTGTCCTGACCGAGAGCGTTGAGCGTCAGAGTGTGCCCGTCGACGATCACGTTTCGATTCGCACCGCTGCCACTCAACAACGGATTGCTGAGCGTGACATTGTTGGATGAGCCCACGTAGTGAAAGCCGCCGGTTAAAGCCAGAGCCGTGTTCGCAATCGTCAAATCCGCGCCAGTGGTGTTATCAAATTTGCCCGAGCCATTGTTGGTGAATGTGCCAGTCGACAACGCGGTCGCGCTGCCGATGTTGAGTTGGCCAGCCGTCAACGAGGTGCCTCTGGAATATGTGTTATTGCCCGCAAGCTCCCACGTGCCAGTGCCCGACTTCGTCACTAACGTCCCACCCGCAGCGCTATCAACAATCGCGCCTTTGATACTGTTACTGACAGCGCTGCTTCCCTGGAGTGTTAAAGTTTTTGCGCCAGAACCGGACGCACTGAAGTTGCTCGTGAAGACGAGCGGGCCCGTGCCGTCGGCCTGCAGGGTCGCGCCCCCCGTCGTGCCCGAAAGGTCGATGACGCGGTCAGTAGTTTCGCCCGGGCCAGTGTAAATCAAAGTGGACGTAAGCGCGGCGCTGCCAATGCTAATCGTGCCGTCCGCCACCGTCGTGGGAGCGCCGAGGTTGCTGCTGGGTTGCCCGTTATTGACGCTGTTGAACGAACTGATACTGAGAGTCACGCCCGAACTTCCGTTGCCGCCGAGCATCGTTTTACCAGTGTAGATATTCGCCCCGCTCAAGATCACTTTTCCGCTGTTGTTGGCGCTCAGAGTCAATGCCGGCGTCGGACTGCCGCTGATCGGACCGGACAGAGTCAAAGGCGCGGTGCTGTTGCCGTTGTTGCGCAGGTTGAGATTTGTCTGCAAGAACCACGAACCGGTGCAGATGACGGGAGTGCTGGCCGACGACGCGAAATTGACTCCGTTTGTTCCCGCGACCGCGACATTCGTCCAATTATTCGGGATGGTGATTGTTGTTCCGCCTTCGGAAAGAAGCGCGGCGAATGTCGTGCCGTTGATGCAAATCGGGCCAGTCCCGAAGGAATTCGAGTTGTTGAAATAGATCAAATAGGAACTGGTCGAAAGCGCCGTGCCGCCGCTGTAAGTGTTGGTACCGTCAAGATGGATTTCGCCCGTGCCGCTGAATAAACCCAGATTCAACGCGCCCGTCCCGCTGATCGGCGCAGTAATAAATAGCTTACCGAGCGACGTGCAAAAGAAGCCCTGAGCAGGAAGTCCCGCCGTCAGCGTACTCGCAGGCAAGACATCTAACGTGCCGCTTCCGGCGGCGTTGATCGTCAAAATATTATTCGCCGCCGTTCCCACCGCCGGCGCCTGGACCAAACCGGCGTTTTGTTCGTCGCCATTGACGGTGACGGTGTAACTGTTCGTGCCAAGGAACCGGGCGAAACTACCCGCGACCCAAGCACCGGTGGCATTCGTTCCACCTGTCGCTGTCGCCCAATTGGGGTCATCCCACGAATACGTGCCGGCGGCGGCTGTCCCATAACCGGCGGTTGTGCCATTGACGTCAAAATAAAGGCTCTGCGCATTTACGTTTAACGCCATGAGGGTCAGGAACAGGGATGCTGCAATATATTGGGAGACACGGGAGATGTTTTTCATAATGTGGGCCATTGAGTGGACAAAACCTCCTTGGAAGGCAAATCCACCAGAATAACGGCTATAAATGCGCAAAACTCAATTTCTTTTTGCGCAAAAACACCCTGATTTTATATCCCAAAACCCGATAGTTTTAGCAGAAGCAAACCCTATATAAGCCTGTAATCGTCGTCAGAAGAGTCAATGCAATGCTTTGACTGAAGTGCCCTCCTAATTGACTCTTTCGTCGGAAGCAATCGGCGCCGCAATCACGGCTATTGGCCCTATCCCGAGACCGCGTCCAAAGTCGTTATTTTAAAATCAGATCCGTTGAGTTGATGTTGTATCCGATTAAAACCGCTTTCTCGCCGTTGATTTGAAAGGTGAAAACTTCGGTTCCTGTCCCCTGCTCAAATGTCGTGTTCTGGTTTAAAACAACTGAGGTAACGAAATTGAATGTGCGAAAATTAAAGCCGCTGTTCTGTGTTTTGGTCGCCTTGCCAAGCTTGCGTTTGACCGCTCCAACGAATTCCAAAAATTTCTTTTCGGTAGTCGCCTGCCTGAACTTCGGGTCACTCG
>JAICXV010000145.1 GCA_025934545.1 Verrucomicrobiia bacterium | reverse complement strand
GCCCAATCCGGCCTTAACTTCACGAACAACCTTAATGGCGGCGATCTTCTTGTCGGCCGGCACGGACGCCAAAATGACGTCGAACGTGGTCTTCGCTTCAGCAGCGGGAGCAGCACCACCAGCGGCGGGTGCGCCAGCAGCAGCGGCGGCGACAGGCGCGGCGGCGGTAACGCCCCACGCGGATTCAAGCTGTTTCACCAAGTCGGCGGCTTCGATAACCGTCAACTTGCCCAATTGATCTACTAAACCTGCGATATCTGCCATAATAACCTTTCAGTCTCGTCGCCATCCGCAGCCGCGGATAATTTGAGTCAGCAAGCCTGCTGACCGACGATTTACTTTTCTCTTCTGTTTTTGTTTGTTTGTCCCCCCGCACATCGCGGCCCAAATTTTGTCGTTTATTTAAGCAGCCGGAGCCGGTTCGCCTTTTTCGGCTTTGGCCCGGATCACCTGCGCCAACTGCGTCGCCGGCGTGTTGATGATGGTCGCGAGCTTCGTCGCCGGGGCGAGAAGCACACCGAGCAACTTCGAACGCAAGACTTCCAACGACGGCAAGTCAGCGAGTTCCAAAATGGACGCGCCTTCAAGACGTTGGTTGTTCAAAAATCCGAATTGAATTTTCGGACGATCGAATTCTTTGCTGAAAGTCTTAACGACTTTGGCCGCAGCCGAAACGTCACGGGTTCCGGTCACGACAGCCAGTTGGCCTGTCAATGCACCGACATCACCCGCACCCGCTTCTTTGACGGCGATCTTGAAGATCGAGTTCTTCACCACGTGCATTTCCGCACCGGCCTTGTTGAGGCGCTTGCGCAGTTCCGTGATGGGGCCGACCTTCAGGCCTCTGTAATCTACGACAATGAAGAACGGCGAACCGTTCAGTCGTTTCAAATATTCTTCGCTAATCGCTTGTTTTTCCGCGCGCATAAATTTGTTTTTCCTTTTAACCGCTTATCTTCGCTAATCTGAGCTAATCGTTGTTTGTTTTCTAATCAGCGTTTCATTAGCGCCGATTAGCGGTTTCAGTTTTTTTGTTTAAGCAGCCGCGAGAAACTCGCGAACATCCACACGCACACCGGGACTCATCGTCGCCGAAATGGTGCAGGTTACAATAAATTGACCCTTCGAGCTCGAGGGCTTCGATTTCGCGACCGCGTCGATAACGGCGCGCGCGTTTTCTTCGATTTGACCTGCCTGGAAGGACGCTTTGCCGACCGGCACGTGCACGTTGCCGCCTTTGTCGACTTTGAATTCGACACGGCCGGCTTTGACTTCTTTTACTGCGCGAGCAGTGTCATCGGTCACGGTGCCGGTTTTCGGGTTAGGCATCAAACCGCGCGGTCCAAGAACCTTACCGAGTTTGCGGACTTCGATCATCGCTTCGGGCGTCGCGATCGCGACATCGAAGTCGGACCAGCCTTCGACACATTTCTTGATCATGTCTTCGAACCCAACGTACTCAGCACCCGCAGCGCGAGCCGCGTCAGCCGATTGGCCGGGGCGTGCGAAGACGAGGACCTTGACGGTTTTTCCCGAGCCATGAGGCAGCGGAACAGTTCCGCGGACCATCTGGTCGGATTGCTTTGGATCGACTCCGAGTTTGAATGCCAGGTCAATGGATTCATTGAACTTGGCTTTCGGAAATTTGGTGAGAACTTCGACGGCTGATTTGAGCGGATAAGATTTCTTCTTATCCACCAGTTCCAGCCCCTTACGGTATCTTTTGCTTGCTTGTTTTTTCGACATATTCGTAGCGGTTCATACGACCCCGGTAAAACCGGGCATCTCCCGCGGTTGAATGTTTATTCCTGGACCTCAATGCCCATGCTGCGGGCCGTTCCCGCAACAATCCTGAACCCCGCCTCTTCAGAGGTGGCGTTCAAATCTTTCATTTTCAGCTTCACGATATCGAGCACCTGTTTGCGCGTGACCTTGCCGACTTTTTCTTTGTTCGGCACTTTGGATCCGCTGGCGATGCCCGCTGCTTTCTTGAGCAGGATCGACGCCGGTGGCGACTTAGTGATGAACGTAAACGACTTGTCCTGGTAAACGGTGATGACTACGGGAATCACCATTCCGGCCTGGTCTTTGGTCGCTGCGTTAAATTCTTTGCAGAAGGCCATGATGTTCACGCCCTGTTGACCGAGCGCGGGACCGACCGGCGGCGCCGGGTTGGCCTGTCCGGCCGGGATCTGCAACTTAATTTGTCCTGTTACTTTCTTTGCCATACAAAATTGTTATTTTTTCCAACCACCGATTCGCATCTGTGGTTAAGACTTCTCAACCTGCCAATACTCCAGCTCAACCGGCGTATTACGTCCAAAAATATTTACGGTCACTTTCAGCTTACCGCGTTCCGGCTCGATTTCTTCAATCACGCCGCTGAAGTTCAGGAACGGTCCGTCATTGATCTTGACCGTTTCGCCGACTTCGAAATTCACCTTCGGTTTCTCGGTATCTTCCGAGTCCGAAATGGTCGACTTAATCGTCGCCATTTCTTCTTCCGTCACCGGTATGGGACGATCGCCGCCGACGATGCCAATTTTTCCAGGCGTATCCTGGATGAAATACCACGGCTTCTCCAAAATGCGTTTGTTTTCATCCAACAAAACCATGTCGATATAGACATAGCCCGGATGAAGTTTGCGCGTCGTGACGGTTTTTTTGCCGCCGCGGACGTCCACCACTTTTTCAACAGGCACGAGAACTTCTTTGATGAACTCCGCCATCTCTTCGGTCTTCAACCGCTTCTCGATGTTCTCTTTGACCTTCTGTTCCTGCCCGGACAAAGTATGGATGACAAACCACTGGCTCTTGTTTGGCATTTCTAGTGTCCTCAAACGATGGCCTGGATAATCCAGGCGACCATGAAATCAATTCCAAAGGTAAATCCGCCGAGCAACAAAATTGCCACCAGGACAACGACAGTTGAACCTTTCAGTTCATCCCACGAAGGCCACGTGCACTTGCGAAGTTCCTCTTCGGTTTCTCTAAAATAACCAGAGATGCGCAAAAACGCGCCGCGCCGCCACAATATCACGAAGATAATGAAGCCGACGACAATCGGAATTATAACTGGCAACAATTCTTTCATTTTTTCCTAACTTTCCATTCGGACCGCGGACTTCAGTCCGCTTCAATTCCGAACACCCAATTGAATCCAAAGTTTTACCGCGCTTTTACGCGAAGCGGACTAAAGTCCGCGCTCCTCACTCCGCAATGGCGGAGGGGGAGGGATTCGAACCCCCGGTGCGGTTTCCCGCACAGCGGTTTTCAAGACCGCCGCAATAGACCACTCTGCCACCCCTCCGACTAAACCCCGTGTTTCATCTCTCGTTTCGAGAGTGGCACGGCGGGAGGGACTCGAACCCCCAACCGACGGTTTTGGAGACCGCTACTCTACCAATTGAGCTACCGCCGTTGCCTGTAAGGTTCGGAGCGACAGGGGGAACCGCTTTTGCGGCTCCCCCTCGCAAAACTACGCGACGACTTCTGCAACACGACCGGCGCCAATGGTGCGGCCACCTTCGCGAATAGCGAAACGTTGGCCTTTTTCCATAGCGACAGGCGCGATTAATTCAATGTCCACCGAGACGTTATCGCCAGGCATAACCATTTCGACGCCTTGCGCCAATTTGACGGTGCCGGTGACGTCCGTCGTCCGGAAGTAAAACTGCGGACGATAGTTGGTGAAGAACGGAGTGTGACGGCCACCTTCTTCTTTGGAGAGGACGTACACTTCCGCTTTAAATTTCGTGTGCGGCGTAATCGAGCCGGGCTTGGCCAAGACCATGCCGCGTTCGACTTCTTCCTTGCGCGTGCCGCGCAACAGGATACCGACGTTGTCGCCGGCGCTCGCTTTGTCCAGCAGCTTACGGAACATTTCAATGTCCGTTGCCGTGGTCTTGCGGGTATCTTTCAAGCCGACGATTTCAACTTCAGACATCTTGGCCAATTCACCACGTTCGACACGGCCAGTGACGACGGTTCCACGACCTTCGATGTTGAACACGTCTTCGATGCACATCAGGAACGGCTTGTCGACTTCGCGCGTCGGCAGCGGAATGAAGCTGTCGATCGCATTCATCAATTCTTCGATGGCTTTATTGCCTTCCGGGGTGCCTTGCAAAGCCGCCGTGGCGCTGCCGCGGATAACCGGCGTCTTGTCACCAGGGAATTGATACTTGGAGAGCAAATCGCGAATTTCCATTTCGACGAGGTCCAGCAGTTCCTTGTCATCGACGAGGTCGACTTTGTTCAAGAAAACGACAACCGCAGGCACACCGACCTGACGGGCGAGCAGGATGTGCTCACGGGTCTGAGGCATGGGGCCGTCAGCAGCGCTGACCACCAAAATCGCACCGTCCATCTGGGCGGCGCCGGTGATCATGTTCTTCACATAGTCAGCGTGGCCGGGGCAGTCAACGTGAGCGTAGTGGCGTTGCGGAGATTCATATTCCACGTGCGACACGGCAATCGTAACGGTCTTGGTAGCGTCACGAACAGTACCGCCCTTGGTGATATCGGCGTAGCTAATGGGTTTGGCCATGCCTTTTTTGGATTGCACTTCGACAATCCCGGCGGTGAGGGTGGATTTGCCATGGTCAACGTGACCGATTGTGCCGACGTTAACGTGTGGTTTCGTTCGTTGAAATGCTTCTTTTGCCATTGCTGACTCCTGTTTTTAGTTTGTTCTATTGCTAATTGTTAACAGTTACTGTTCGTTCGCCGCGCACGGCCTCAGCCGCCACGATGTTTCTACAAATCTCTGCCGGCCCGTTAGCCTTTGGCATTTCGCCTTCGGCCCTTCTCCAAAATGGAGCCCATGATCAGGCTTGAACTGATGACCTCGTCCTTACCAAGGACGTGCTCTACCAACTGAGCTACATGGGCAAAGCCAAAAATCTTTGCGTGTCCTGATCGACATTTTCCCCATATTATTACGCCCACCCTATTACGCCTAATTGCACCAAAATTTCATCGTCTGGTATAACGACAAAAAAACCAACACCCCCGACTCTTTCTATAAGAAAGAGCTTCGGGGCCGCTGATTTATAGCTATTTACCCGATAACTGGCACAGAAACTAAGTTCGACCCCTACAAGTGTCAACGCTTTTTTTACGAATTTTGCTCTGTTACCGTGTTGCTCTGACACATCGTACGACGCCATAAGGTTGGTCGAGACATATTTCGAACAGCGCCGTGTCACCGTTTAAATCACTTGAGGACAAACTCAACCCGACACTTTTGTGCCAACCGTTTCGAGGGATCGTCCTTCTCCGCCGACAAGTCTATCATGTGTTCACACCAGCGGTGGAACTCAGTCGGGCTAAGACGCGGCGGTTTCGAATCGAACTGCTGCACTACAGGCAAATCTAACCGGGAGAGAGGTGACGCGAACGCATGTCGATTATGAACTGAAGGCGAGGATTTGATCATATATTTTCGCGTCACCGTAACTTAGGCATAAAGTTCGAAAACTGTCACTTCGAATGTCGATACCATTGACCTCCGCCAGACTGAGAATATCAACAAAGTCTTTGTAGTGTCGGCTTTTTGGCCCTTGTTTTAACGAATGAATTTTCAGCGCCAGCAAATGTCGCAACTCAGGACAACGAACTTTTGTTCCGACAATTTCCATCTCTCTTGCTGCGTGCTCCATTTGTGTGAAGGTTTCAGCGGGGACAAGCATAAAATCCAACGGCAACTGGTATTCCACGGGAGACGTCAACTGCATAAAACTGCCGCCATCATGGTAAAGCGCGAAGCCCCGAAGCTGCAATCGCCCCAACCAACGTTGGAAGTCTTCCTTGGGAATTAGTAGATCCACATCCCTGGTAAATCGACTAAAACCGTACGCGCTTACCGCGTGGCCGCCTATAACAAGGAACGGTAAGTTATGCTCGCGCGATTCCTCGTTGAGCATTTCAAACAAGTTCATCCAGATTATAAGGCCCGACGGTGAATCTGTTTATGCGCTGCTGCGATGAATGCCCGGAATAAGGCATGGGGGGCGCTGGGTTTGCTTTGAAATTCGGGATGGAACTGCGAGGCCATGAAGAATGGGTGGTTGGTAATCTCGATGAGCTCAACGAGTTTACCATCCGGCGATGTGCCGCTGAAAATGAAACCCGCTTTCTCAAACTGCTCTCGATAAGCATTGTTGAATTCGTAACGGTGACGATGGCGTTCGTTGATGATGAATGCACCGTAGACTTCGCGCGCTTTGGAGTGGTCGGCTAATTGGCACGGCTGCAACCCAAGACGCATGGTGCCGCCTTTGCGGATGACCTGTTTCTGCGCGTCCAACAG
>JAICXV010000061.1 GCA_025934545.1 Verrucomicrobiia bacterium | reverse complement strand
CATGCGATTGAGCCGCGTTCCTTCGCAGACCGTGCACGTTTCGCGCAAACCTTCCTGCCATTCGAACCACGATTCTTCAATCGCTTCGGCGCGCGCGCCGCGTTCGACGTCCGGCAAATAAAAAATTTCACCGAACCCGCGGCAATTCGGGCACCAACCTTGCGGCGAATTGTAGCTAAAAATTTTTGGGTCTAGTTCACCGAACGATTCGCCACAACTCGGACACGAACGTTCCGTTGAGTGCACTGTGATCTTGCGATCGTTGCCCAGCGCGTAAAGCGTGCCGTGGCCGAGAGCGATTGTTTCGTCGATGAGTTGTTGCGGCGTCTTCTTATTTGGAGGAGACGCGGAGACGAGGCTTTTAATTTTCCTGACGATTTTTTCCGTCAGAGCCTCCTCACGTCGGTTGTTACGAAAAGATGATTTTTCCAACACGCCGGTGACAATCTCCACATCATGCTCCCGAAAGCGATCGAGTCGCATCGGTTCGCTCGTGCGATACATTTTACCATCGGCGCGGACTTCCGCGTAACCGCGCTTCGCGGCCCAGACCGCGACGTCGGTGTGAAACCCTTTGCGATTGCGCACGACCGGCGCGAGCAGCAATAGGTCGCCGCGTTCCTTCAATTCTGCCTTGAGCCGTTGCGCGAGTTGATCGCGTGTTTGCGATTGAACCGGGACCTCGCACTTCGGGCAATACTGCGTGCCGAGCCGCGCAAAAAGCAGGCGCAGAAAGTGATAAACTTCGGTGACGGTTGCGACGGTGCTTTTGCCGCCACCGCGCGAATTGCGTTGTTCGATGCTGACCGTCGGCGGAATGCCTGTGATCGAATCGACGTCCGGTCGCGCCAGCTGTTCCACGAATTGGCGCGCATAAACATTCATCGAATCGAGGAACCGCCGCTGGCCTTCCGCGAAAAGAATGTCGAAGGCGAGCGTGCTTTTGCCCGAACCGCTGACGCCGGTGACGACCACGAATTGATTACGCGGAATATCGACCGATAGATCTTTAAGATTATGCTCGCGCGCGCCCTGAATCACGATGGATTCGTCGTCGTTGTCTGGAGTGATTGGCACCACAGTGACTATTCTGGATGGAATGGTGGAATGCAAGTTGGCGGACGCTTCAGCGTTCGTAATTGACCGGACTTTAAGTTTGGCTTTGCGTCTTAATTGCGGTTGGTTGTGCCCATGCGAGCCGCGCTCCTATTGCTCATCGTTTCGTTTGCTCTTTGCGCGGCCACAAACAATGTTGAACTGAAACCTATGTCGCCCACGCACGCTCATACGAACCGCCTCGCACGCGAGAAATCGCCGTATCTGTTGCAGCACCAGTATAACCCGGTCGATTGGTTTGCCTGGAGCGACGAAGCCTTCGCGAAAGCGCGCAAGGAAAACAAACCGATTTTTCTGAGCATCGGTTATTCGACCTGTCATTGGTGTCATGTGATGGAACGCGAATCGTTCGAGAACGAAATAGTCGCGGAATTTTTGAACAAACATTTTGTCAGCATCAAAGTCGACCGCGAAGAACGGCCCGATGTGGACAAAATCTACATGACGACGGTGCAGGCGATCAGCGGGCAGGGCGGGTGGCCGCTCAATTGTTTTTTGACGCCAGATTTGAAACCATTTTTTGGCGGCACTTATTTCCCGCCGGAAAGTAAATACGGCCGCGTCAGCTTTTTGGATTTATTGAAACAAATCGCCAATCTTTGGGAAACGCGCCACGCCGATGTCCTCGCTTCCGCGCAGGATTTACATCAGCGCCTCGTCACCATCACCAGCCAGGAAGCAACCAACGCCCGGCTTTCGCCCGAAGTCCTCAAGCATGCCGCGCTGCAATTCAAACAAGAATATGATTCCACGAACGGCGGCTTCGGCGACGCGCCGAAATTTCCTCGGCCGAGCCAGCCGCTTTTTGTTCTTCGTTACGGCACACGCGCGGAAGATGAACAAGCCATCCAAATGGTCCTGCATACGTGCGACGCTATGGCGGCCGGCGGCATGTATGATCAACTCGGTGGCGGATTCGCGCGTTACTCAGTCGATGCGCAATGGCTGGTCCCGCATTTCGAAAAGATGCTCTACGACAATGCGCAATTGGTGAATCTTTATCTCGACGCCTATCTCGTCAGCGGCAAAGCGCAATACGCCAACACCGTCCGTGAAACGATCGAATACGTTTTGCGCGATATGACTCATCGCGACGGCGGGTTCTATTCCGCTGAAGACGCCGATAGCGAAGGGAAGGAAGGAAAGTTTTATTGCTGGACGGCCGCCGAGTTGAAACACCTTCTCACGCCGGACGAACTCAAAGTCGCCACGCGTTATTTCGGGATAACAGAGCAGGGGAATTTCGTCGACCACAGTGACCCGCATCCATTGCCGAACCAAAACGTGCTCAGCATCGTCGACTCAAAACTGTCCGACGCCGAACAAATACTGCTCGCCTCCGCCAAAAAGAAAATGTTCGACGCTCGCGCCAAACGCATCCGTCCACATCTCGACGATAAAGTGCTCGCCTCCTGGAACGGGCTGATGCTCGGCGCCATTGCCCGCGCTTACGGCGTTCTGGGCGACGCCCAATACCGTCAAGCCGCCGATAAAAATCTCGCCTTCCTCCAATCGCAGTTGTGGGACGGCAAAACTAAAACTCTCTACCACCGCTGGCGCGATGGCGGACGCGACAACGTCCAATTGCTCGATGCCTACGCTTACTTGCTATCGGGCGTTTTGGATTTGTATGAAGCAACGCTCGATCCGAAACATCTTCAATTCGCCATCGACCTTGCCGATTCCATGATCGCGCGATTTTACGACGCGAAGGAAGGCGGGTTTTACGAAAGCGCCGCGGACGCGAAAGACCTGATTATGCGCACCAAAGAGGATTACGACGGCGCGGAGCCTTCGGGTAATTCTGTCGCTTCGCTTGCCTTGCTGAAACTTTCGGTGATAACCGACAACAAAGGTTTCAAAGACGTCGCGGAGAAAACCCTGCAACATTTTTCAGCGCGGTTGCAGGAGTTTCCGCAAGCAGTTCCGCACATGTTGCTGGCATTGGACTTTCTGCTCCACGAACCGAAGCGGGCCGTCGTCGTCGGCAACGATGACAAACTGCTGCACGCCATCCATTCGGTGTATCAGCCGAACAAAGTTGTCTTGTCAAACGTCGGTCCGGTTGAAGAGTTCGCCAAAACTTTGCCAACGAAAACTGCTCCAGTTGTATTCCTGTGCACTGGTACTGCCTGCCAGCCGCCAACAAAAGATCCGCACGCGGTGATGCGAATGTTGAAAGATTAGCGAAGCTCTTGGATGCGCCGCCGTCCGGCGCTTTGGGTTTTTTCAATATGCTCGCAGAATGAAAAGCGCCGGACGGCGGCGCACTGCAAGACGCTCACGCGTTCACCTGCGCGCCAACCCCAGCAAACTAACGATAAAACATGACAGGATCGTTTGAAAACCGAGTGCGCACAACGTCACGCCGGGAATGACCCAGCGCATCGTATAGCTGTAATCGAGATGCCCGAATCCAACGGCGCGCCATTGGAAAACGGCGTCGCCCATCAGGAACACTCCGGCAATCATCGCCATCGCACCGAGAAGTAAGCCCCGCTCGAGGGTTGTGATGCGTAGAAATTTTGTGATGCGCGGATCATCGGGGAGCAATCCTTCGGTGATCGCAAACGTTTTCGCAATGATCGCAAACCACGTCGATTGATAACCGAGCATCATTGCCAGGCTCGCGAACAATAAAGTGTGGGCATCAAAAGTGGCGGGGCCGATCTTCACGGCCGGCAACGCCAAACCGTAACCCACGAACCCCAGAAGCATCAGCGCCATTCCGGGCACAAAAAAAAGCCAGCGCGGACTGCACAACAAAAAGAATCGTAACGTCCGCCAGCCATCGCGAATGGTTTTCAAATGCGGTTTGTTCGAAACGCGCATGTCCTTGTGCAATGTGATTGGAATTTCTGTGATATTAGCGCCCTGCAAGCTTGCTTTGATGATCATCTCCGTCGCGAACTCCATGCCGACGCAACGCAGTTCGAGTTGTTCATACAATCGCCGCGTAAACGCGCGCAACCCGCAATAAATATCGTTGATGCGCGCTTTGAACATATTGCGCGCCAGAAATGAAAACGCCGGGTTACCTATCAAGCGATGGGTAATAGGCATCGCGCCGTCGGCAATCGTGCCGCCTCCCCCCGATAACCGGCACCCTTGCACAAGGTCAAAGCCTTCACGCAACTTCGCCACAAATCGCGGCGCTTCCGCAAAATCATAACTCCCGTCCGCATCGCCCATCAGCAAAAACTTCCCTCGCGCCGCATTGATGCCGCCCATCAACGCATTGCCGTAGCCTTTTTCTGCGACATGCACGACGCGCGCGCCCAGGCGTTCGGCGATCTGCACCGAATCATCGCGACTGCCATTATCCGCGACAATGATTTCGCCTTTAATGTGCCCATAGCGCAACGCGTCCTGCGCTTTGCGGATGCAATGCTCCAGCGTCTCGCCCTCGTTCAGGCAAGGAATGACGATCGAAAGCTCGATTGCACCTGTGGGTTCGGCTTGCATCGCGTTGCGTCAGGTATTCGAGCGTGACGGCGCCGGGGTGAAAGGAGCCGCGGGTTCGGCGCCATGTTTCCATCGCGACAACGCGCGTCGCAACTGAACACGCGCCAGAATGAACGGCCAGGTCAAACGCATGACGCGCTCTGGGAGCACGCGACGCGCTTTGATTTCCGCGAGGCTATCGACGATGTAATTAAATTCGTTTTCGGCGCGAAACCATTTGTCCCACGCCGAGCGCGCCAATTCTCCCATCTCGCGCCAATGGGACTCATACGCCGCCAGCAATTGCGGCGAACGCGCGATGTCTTTCTCTTTCACAAACACCGCGAAACTTTCCCAGTCGACATCGGCGCGTCGGATCCACTTATCGGAAATGATGACCGGCGCGACGCCCATCTGCATCGCGTCAAACAATCGGATGCTGGACGTTCCTTGCCCGCGTGGACAAAGCATGAAGCGCGATTTCATCGAGATTTCAAGATAACGCAATTGCTGGGTGGCCTGGTGATTGGTATGGCTGGTGAAGTAGTTAAAACTCGAACTGTCTTCAATCACCACATCCGTCCGATTAAACCGCAGCTTGAAAAGTTGTTCACGGACCTTGGCGCGACCGCGACCAATAAAAGAAAAAAATATTTCGCCCGTGCGCGTTTTATCCTTCAACAAATCGACCGTGTTTCCATGCTTGGCGTAGCAATAGGAATAACCGCCCGTCGCGAAACGGCCCAGGTTCCAAACCGATTTTGGCATTGACGTATAGATGCCGGGCAAAAATCGTTGCGGAAAATCGCCTTCATAAATTGTGAAGACTTTTTCGGGATAACGTTTCACCAACGGATTCTTGCGCAACGTTTGAAACAAATCGTCATCGTTGGCGTCCGTCAGCAGAATCAAATCGGCCGTGGCTGGATCACTGACGATGCGATGGCGTTTTTCGCGCTCGAGATCGTGCAGCTTTAGAATGTGCTGATAAAAACCGCGCCAGCCTGTCGGCGAATCATCGCAAGGCGCGATGAAGATACTTTTGGGCTCAACAGGCATCGGCTGATTCTACCGGCGAACAACCCTTCAATCAATTTGAAACCGGATTGGTCTCGTTCTCAATTGCGATGGATTTCTCCCAATGCAAAAGGTCTGCCGCAGCTTTTTCCCATTGCGGCGTCAGCTCGTCCAGTTCATCGCTTATGCGCATGAGATCGCGGTTGAGACTGCTGGCGAGACCGGACTTTTCGTCGGTCTCGGGTTTTTCCAATTCAGCGGTGAGTTCGCGCTGCTTTGTCTCGAGGTTCATAATCCGCGCCTCGAGCCCGGCGATTTTTTCCTGGTGCGCTTTGCGTTGACGCGAACGCTCCTGGCGTTGTTCAGCCGCAATCCGTTTATCGATTTTTTTGTTGGAAGGCTTTTCGACGGGAGCCGCTTTTTGCGCGACTTGCGATGAGGCGGTCAACGCGAGACGCGCGGAGGTTTGGGCGGTTTTGTCCAGGTAATATTGATAGCCGCCCGGGAAATGTTGCAGGTTCCCATTTTCAACACGAACGACATGATTGGACAGCTCGCGAATGAAATACACGTCGTGGCTGATGAAAATAATCGTGCCTTCGAATTGTTTTAACGCGCCCAGCAAGGCGTCGATGCTAGCCATGTCGAGGTGCGTGGTCGGTTCGTCCATCAGCAACAAGTTCGGCGGATCGAGCAACAGCTTCACGAGTGCGAGACGGCTTTTTTCACCACCGCTGAGGACGCTCACTTTTTTGAACACGTCGTCGCCTCGAAACAAAAACGAGCCGAGGATTGTTCGGATAAATTGTTCGGTGACCATCTGCGGAGTGTCGGCAGCTTCGTCGAAAACGGTCCGTTCGGGGTTGAGCATGTCGACGCGGTATTGCGAGTAATAACCGGCTTTGACGTTGTGCCCAAGGATGCGTTCACCGGATTGGAACTGCAGCACTCCTGCAAGAATTTTTAAAAGTGTCGATTTACCGGCGCCGTTTGGACCGACCAGAACGATCCGTTGCGCGCGTTCGGCGAGAAACTCCATCCCCCGATAAATAACATTTTGGCCGTAGGCATGATGAATGTCTTTGAGAGTGATGACTTTTTGGCCGCTGCGTTGAGGTTGCGGAAAACGGAATTTGATTTTTTTGTCGTCGTTGGTTGGCGCTTCGATTTTCTCCATGCGCTCGACTTGCTTCAGTTTACTCTGAGCTTGCGAGGCCTTGCTGGCCTTGGCGCCGAAACGCGTCACGAACTCCATCAGGTGCGCGATTTCCTTCTGCTGATTGTTATAGGCCGCGAGCAACTGCGCTTCGCTCGCTTCCCGTTGCACGAGGTAATCGTCGTAGTTGCCGCGATAACGGATGAGCTTTCCCTGGCGGATTTCGACGATGGAGCCGACGAGTTGGTTGAGAAAATTACGATCGTGCGAAATCATCAGGATCGCTCCCGGGTAGTGTTCCAAATAATCCTGGAACCATTGGAGCGATTCGAGGTCGAGATGGTTCGTCGGTTCGTCGAGGATGAGCAAGTCAGGTTCCTGCACCAGCAATCGGGCAAGATACGCACGCATGACCCAACCGCCGCTGAGTTCTTTGAGCGGACGATTGAAATCCTTTTCGCGAAAGGCGAGACCCGCCAAAATCTGTTTGGCCTTGGGCTCGAGTTGGTGACCCCCGAGCTCGTCGAAACGCTGGTGAATATTATCGTGCGGATCGATCTCGTCGGGATGCGCGGCGTCCCACGCTTTGAGTTTCTTTTGCAGGTCGGCGATCTCGGGGGTGATAGCAGTCGCGAGTTCCAAAACCGTTTCATCGCCCGCGGGAGCGCTTTCCTGGGGCAGGTAGCCCATCGTGACATTGCGCTCCAAAGTGACCGTGCCGGTGTCGCTGCTCTCGGTTCCGAGGATCAGCGAGAACAGCGTAGTCTTGCCCGCGCCGTTTGGGCCAACCAGGCCGATACGGTCGCCGCGATTGACCTGAAGGGAAACGCCTTCGAACAGCGTGCGCGGTCCGTAAGATTTACTGACATCGGAAATATTAAGCATCGAAGGGTTTATTGTGCGGCAAAATAATGGACCGCGCAATCCATCACCGTTGATTCATCCCACGCAACTCAGCTTTCGCATTCAAATACGCAAAGTTATTGTTGTATTTCGTATCAATGCATTTCTGAAAAAACGCCGCCGCCGCCTTTTTGTCCCCAGCGAGTTTTCGTTTGATGCCCACATAATACAACGACTCACAAACTTGGTGAGAAACGTCACTGGGCCTTCGCGCCGCGGTCGTCGCCATTGTTAGAATTTGGTCATCCGTCAGATGTCCGGCAAAAAAACGATTAACAATTCCATTCCACTGATTCGTTTTTGCAGGATTGGCGGCCTTTAGATAATCCTGCAATTCACCGGTCGCGCCGTTCGTGTCGCCCAACGTTGCTCGGCACAACCAAATGTAGGCGTACAAATCCGCCTTATCCGAGCCGAGTTTCAGCGCTTTGCGCAGATTCTCCAACGCAGCTTTTCGATTGCCCAGGGTGTATTGGAAAAGCCCGAGCATTCCGTAGGTTTCAGGCATCGTCGGAGCCACCTCCACGGCGCGCTCAAAATCCGCCAGCGCGCCATCGTCTTGGCCTTGCTTCGCCTTCATGTAGGCGCGCGCCGCCCATGCCGTCGCGAGTTTTGGATTAATCTGCAGCGCTTTTTCCAGGTCGATCGTCGCTTTACCAAAGTCGTCCGTGGCAACGTAGACCGAACCGCGTGCCGCATAACCTTCAGCCATCTTCGGATTTAGTTGAAGGGCTTTTTCGAAGTCGGCAATCGCGTTCGTATAATCCTTCAACGCGCTTTTAACCCGGCCGCGAACAACATATGAATCCACCTCTCTCGGATTCAACTGAATGGACTTCGATACATCCTCGAGCGCTTGTTCCCATTCCTTCTGCAACGATTCCACCAT
>JAICXV010000220.1 GCA_025934545.1 Verrucomicrobiia bacterium | reverse complement strand
CATTCAAAAGCCGCGCCCCCTGCTCGTCCGCAAACTTGCGCTCTATCAATATGAAATTCCTCACCGGTCTGATTTTGGGTATACTTGGCGTGGCCGCCGTTCTTCCGGTTTGCGCCGACACGCTGACCGTCGCCGCTTCATCTGATACCTGGATCCTCAACGATCCTTTTAACACCTTCAGCGTCGACGAAAATTTCAGCACTGATTTTCACGGACTCGGTTGCGGTTTCAACTCCCATGGCGGCCCGATGCGCGCCATGTTCAAATTCGATGTTTCGGCAATCCCAACCGGCGCCACCATCACCGACGTCTCAGTGACGGTCACGGAAATCAAAGAGAATTCCGCGACAGATATGACCTACGAACTGCATCGGATTTTAGAACCATGGGTGGCCGGCGACGCCACATGGAACAGTCGGATTGCAGGAACACCTTGGAATACTCCCGGACTGGGAGCAGGTTCCGATTATGTAAGCGCGGCGAGCGGAACAATTTTTGCGCCGGTTTCTTTGACCGACCCGACGCCTTATACTTTTAGCTCCAACGCGAACCTTCTTTCCGATGTCCAGGCATGGATCGCGGATCCGACGAGCAACAACGGCTGGTTTTTCATTTCGGCCAATGAAGGTGTGCAAAATGGACGGCGCTGGGGCTCAACCACCGTCGGGAGCGCCGCCAGTTTGACAATTACGTTCACCGGCTCCGGCGCACCGCCGCAGCAGCCCACCATATCAAATATTTCAGCGGCCAATAATCAGTTGCAATTCGACTTCAACGCTGAAACCAATGTCACTTACACCGTGGAAAGCCGCGCCGCATTCGATGGTTCGGCATGGACAACATTGACAAATTTTCCGGCGTCATCGACACCGACGAATTATTCCGTCGTTGATCCCATCACCGATTTGACGAAGTTTTACCGTGTAAAGACGCCATAAGCGGCAGGAGTCCCCAGGTCCGGGATACAACTGCGCGGGTGCGCCGTTTTCCTGCCGCTATGGCGTGTTTATTTCCAGCATAACACGCTCAAGGTGCGCGCGAATCTTTTGCCGCTCCGCCTCGTCAGCCTCGCGCGGGACATAAACTGGTTCGGCGTAAAAGTATGTGCACTTCGCAAACGGCAGTGGAACTTGGAACTTATCCCAACTGCGCATCACCAGTTTCGGACGCGCTTCGTAGGCCACTGGCATGATCGGTTTTCCAGTCAATTGCGCGAGTGAAATAATTCCTTCCTGAATTTTGTAACAAGGCCCGCGCGGTCCGTCCGGAGTAATGACCACATTGTAATTTTTTTCTAAAGCAAACGTCGTCGCCTCCAACAGAGCTTGCGCGCCGCGACGGCTCGATGAGCCGCGGATGGGTTCCATCCCAAAATGTTCCAGGATGGAGGCCAAAAAAGCTCCATCTCGACTTGCGCTGACCACCGCGGCGATGCCTTCGGACCGCCACCGTTTTCGCGCATCCGCGTTGTAACTGACAACCCCCATCGCCAAACGGTTGTGCCAAATGCAAAAAATCACCGAAGACACTTTTCTGTTTGCCTCCTCCGCCGCTTTGGTTGTGGCAACCCACTTCGTTCGCCACGTCGCCGCCAATAATCGGATCAATGCGCAAAGCAGTTCCACTGCGCACCGTTTGTGCCATGGAAGTTTGTGTGGAACAAAAACACCCGACCGACTGGCAGCGCTCGCCGGCATCAGCTTCCTTTTTTCAAGCTCGCGCGCACGAGATCTTCACTGCTCGCCTTCGCGCCGAGCATCGCCAGCGCTGCGCGCACGGATTCATGCGCCTCCGGTTGTTTGAATCCAAGGGCGACCAACGCCAGGACCGCATCGTTAATTTTTTGATCATCGGACGACAATGCGCGGTCGGAGCTCACACCTTCCAATGCCGCGGCCTTCCCGATTTTGTCCTTCAACTCGACGACAATCCGTTCCGCCGTCTTTTTGCCGACGCCACTAATCTGCGACAACATCTTCACATCTCCGCTCGCTACCGCCGAACGCAACGAAGTGATGTTGATGCCACTCAAAATATTCAGGGCAATTTTCGGCCCGATGCCGCTTACGGTATGAATGAGCAGCCGAAACATATCGCGCTCCGCCGCGCTCATAAAGCCGTAGAGCACATGCGCATCGTCGCGAATGGCGAGATGCGTCAACACTTTCACCGGTTGACCCGGTTGCGGCAGTTTGTCGAATGAAGATAAGGGGATCAGCACTTCGTAACCGACGCCGTTGACGTCGATAATCAATTGAGTCGGGAGCGCTTCAATGAGCTTGCCGTGCAGAAACGTAATCACTGCGCCGCATCATAGGCGGATGAAACTGAAAGTGAAAGTGAAACTAAGACACGTAAACTCAACCCGGTGGCCAGGCCATACTCCGCCCGCCAATAATGTGCAGATGCAAATGCGGCACCGTCTCGCCCGCGTCCGGACCGTTATTGATGACTAGCCTGAAACCGCCGCGATCCAACCCGGCCTTCTTCGCAATTTCCGCCGCCTTCAATAACATGTGACCAAGCACTTTGTGATCTTCGGGCTGCGCCTCGGCAATGCGTGGTATCACCTTCTTTGGGATCACTAAAACATGCGTTGGCGCGACGGGCTTGATGTCGTTGATTGCAATAACCAGATCGTCTTCGTAAACGATGTTCGCCGGAATCTGTCTCGCGATAATTTTTTCAAATAAAGTCATTATCGTCCTTCACCTTCGCCGCCGTTTTGGTCCGGCGCAATGCGGTTTGGAATTTGGAGGTCTTTGGAGCTTGGAGCTTAGTGTTTGGAGCTTTTTTAAAGCACCACCAGCGCGCATTTTTCGCTGCCGAAATCCGAACTCCAGCATGTGCGCATGTACTCAACGATCTGATCCGCCAACCGCTGGCATTTCGCGCTCCACCGTTGTGCGCCCAACAATATCTTAACCGACCCGCGCAATCCGCGAAACGCCACCACCTGCGGCGAATCCTGCAACCGTTTCTTCAACTCATCGCGCAACGTCGGAAAGAAAAACAATTCGCAACCATCCACGGCTGTGACCAGGTGCCGCAAATCGCCTTCCGAAATGCGCGGTGCTTGTGGTTCGCTCGCCACGTGAAAACCAAGCCCTTTCAAAACTTTCTCCAGCGCATCGGCAAATTCCGAAATCGAGACAAAACTCCTCTGGAGCTCGTCCTTAAAATAGTGCAACACCGCGGCGGACGCGTTGCGGATTAATTCCGGTTCGACATGGACGGCGGCGTCGCCCATCAATTCCAGAGTCACCCACTCGGCGGAACAGGGAATCTCCTCGCCGCCGGTCGTTTTAAATATCAGGCAATCATTTCTGAGGTGCATCTGGCTTGTCCTCCAATTTTTTAACTTCACGCACAAACTCGGTCGCTTCTTCGAACCGGCGATAAACACTCGCAAATCGAACGTAAGCGACTGGGTCAAGAGCGCGCAATGCCTCCATCACGCGTTCGCCAACGGCCATCCCTGGAACTTCGCGATCATATTTATCGCTCAATTCCTCGGTAATTTTGTCCGCAAAATCTTCGATGACTTTCGGGCTGATCGGCCGCTTCTGGCAGGCCTTGCGCAAACCCGACAGCAGCTTGTCCCGGGAAAATTCTTCGCGCCGGCCATCGCGCTTGATTACCATCAGGCCTTCGCGCTCGATTTCTTCGTAAGTGGTAAAACGATGATTACAACCAAGGCATTCACGACGACGGCGAATCGTTGAACCTTCGCGCGAGGCGCGTGAGTCGATCACCTTATCGTCCTGGTTCCCGCACTTGGGACATCGCATAGCTTTCGAAACCTTCCTTTAACATACCACCTGATGTGGCTAAGGGACTTCTAACAACAAACTATTGTGGCGTCAACAGGTTGTTATTAACTTTTTAGAAATTGAACCGTCGGTTGTTGGAGCTTGGAGGTTTCTCTATCTGATGCTACAACAACTCCATGCGCGTTTGCTTTTTCTCTACTGCTCTCCTTGTCAGCGCCCTGACGGCCGCTGCTGATACCAAAGTCGATTTCGCCAAACAGATTCAGCCTATTTTCGAAAAGTCCTGCATCAAATGTCATGGACCGGAAAAACAAAAAGGCGGTCTGCGCCTCGACCAAAAAGCCGCCGCGCTCAAAGGCGGCAAAGACGCCGTCGCCATCGTCCCCGGCGACACCGCCAAAAGTGATCTGTATCGGCGCATCACTCTGCCCGATGGCAGCGACGACGTGATGCCCAATCAAGGCACGCTGTTGACCAAAGCCGAAACCGATCTCATTCGCGACTGGATCACGCAAGGCGCCAATTGGCCGGACACCGCCATCGCAAAAACCGATAAGCCCACTTCGGCCGAACCGGAAAAATTACCGGACGTCAAATCGTCTCCAGCCGAACTCAAAGCGATCGCCAAACTCGATACGATGGGAATCTCGGTTCGTCCTATCGCGCAGAATTGCAATTGGCACGAAGTCAATTTGCGTGGCTACACCAACAGCGCTGACGCCGCGCTGGCGCAACTCAAAGATGTCACGACGTTGATGGAACTGAACCTGTCCGGCACAAAGTTCTCCGACGCATCTGCGGCAAACCTCAAGCCGCTCGTCAACCTGACCCATCTTCATCTCGAACACACGCCCATTAAAGACGCCGATCTGTCCGACGTTAAAGACATGAAGCACCTCACCTATTTGAATCTGTTCGATACCGCCGTGACAGATGCCGGTCTCGACCATCTTATTGGCCTTACCAATTTGCAAAACCTGCACTTATGGGAAACCAAAGTGACTGATGCCGGCGTCGCCAAACTTCAAAAGGCATTGCCCAAATGCAACATCGTGATGGGAGCAGCATTGCCAGTCGTCGCTAAAAATGACACCAAGGCCGACGCCGCTAAAGCCGATCAGAAACCGGCCGCAAAGAAAAAGAAGAAGAAATCTTAGTTGCGGGAAACGAACGGCGAGAATGTCTGGAAATCAATCTCCGCCGGACCGCCGACAAAGTTCGTCGCCGCGAATTGGAAATTCGTGTGGAAAAAAACGTTTGTATTCAACGTAAAGGTTCCAACTCCGTTTGAATAAATCAGCGTATTGGCAAATCCGGAAACCACAAATCCATTGGTTCCGACTGCCGACAACTTCCGCGTACGCGTTGCACTGCCAACGGATAAACCACTATTTGAAAATGAAATACTGCTGCTGGTGAACGCGAGCGAACGCAAGCCGGTTTCCTGGTAAAAATTCGTCACCCCGGTGTCGTGAAGAGCGTTCGTCACTGAACTATTGGTGTTCGCGAGTTCATTGATCACGAACGGGCCCGTCATGAAAGTAAATGCACTCGT
>JAICXV010000548.1 GCA_025934545.1 Verrucomicrobiia bacterium | reverse complement strand
GTTTCGATGAATTCGCGGCGGACAATTGGGTCAAGGCCGGACGTGGGCTCGTCGAGCACAAGCAGCTCGGGTTCGGCACAAATGGCGCCGATGAGCGCGAGTTGGGTTTTTTGACCTTTAGAGAGGTGACTGGTCTTCTGCTTTTGATCGAGTTCGAAACGTATGAGGAGATCGGCCTCGGTTTTTGTATTCCAGTTTTTGCGGAACGATGCCAGGTAGTTCAGCGTGTCGCGCACCGTCATCCAGGGATAGAACGCAACGGCGTCAGGCACATAGGCGAGCCGCGATTTTACGGCGACTTCATTTTTGTGCGGGTCGAGACCGAAAACTCGCACCGAGCCGGAAGTGGGGCGCAGCAAATTGAGAAGGCACTTGATCGTGGTTGTTTTGCCAGCGCCGTTACGTCCGAAGAAGCCGTAGCAACGACCCGGTTGAACGGTAAGGTTGAGACCGTTGACGGCGTCGAGTTTGCCGTAGCGGCGGATGAGATTTTGGATTTGGATTACGGGATTAGCCTCCATGGTATCTCCTTTCGGTTTGCGGTAGGGCGAGGCTCCTGCCGAGCCTTTTTAAAGCCTTACGTAAGTGCATCACAAAGGCTCGGCCGGAGCCTCGCCCTACCGAGGTTTGTTGCGTTTCTTTAGTCATTCTTTCCTCCTTTGATTTTGCGTTCGAACCAGGTGAGGCGTTCGCGGACGAGCGCGAGGAAGTTTTCGCGATCGATCTGAAGATGATGAGCGGTAACCACGGCGTCATCGATAGCCTTTTCCAGCAGTTCCTCCTTGGCGTGTTTGGTGAAGGGAGAATTGTTCTCCTTCAGAAAGCAGCCTTTGCCGGGAATGGTTTCGATGACGCCCTGGTTTTCCAATTCAGTGTAAGCCTTGGCGATGGTGTTGCGGTTAACCCGCAATTCTTCGGCGAGTTGGCGGACCGATGGAAGCGGTTCACCTTTGCGCACAGCACCGCATGCCGCGGCGTAACGGACCTGGTCGACCAGTTGCAAATAAACCGGTTTGCCTGATTTGAAGTCGACCTTAAACAGCATCTGTCATAGGACAGTATGACAGTTAGATTTTCCTGTCAAGCGGCGAATCGTTAATTAATGATTTTTGCAATTGCGGACGGATGGATTAAAAAAAGTAGGGTAAAGATATTAATTAGTAATACTTATTATTTTCTGTTAATACATCAGTTTTATTGATATGCGTCAAGGTCTGCCGTAAATTACGTCCATGATTACGAAAACCAAATTCGACCCGGGACTGAGCCGCATCATGGTCATCTGCCTTTCGTTCGCGTTTATCGTTTTGGTTTGTTCGATGGAGGCGTTACGGGTGACATCGACCGGTTTTACTTTTGAGCCGACGTGGCGCACGGCGCTGACGCTCGGCTTGGCGGCATTGGTAATCGTTCCCTGCTTTTATACGTTGGTCTATGCGGGCACGACATTAACGCGAACAATGGCCAAACTCATCATCGTGGCGATTGGGGTCACCGGATTTTTTTATCCGTTGCGATTCGTGCCCCATTCGCAAATGCGCGCGATTTTTGCCGGATTGATTTTGGCGATTTGTGCGATCGGGCTGGTAGCGACCTTTGTTTATTTGCTGCACCGGTTTTTGGAACGCGACGCGGAGAAGAGTGAATAGTATCCAGGCACCCACGTCCACGCTCCAGAGAAGCTCCAAAATTTAAAGCTCAATCTCGCTTCCATTGAAGGGTCAGCCTGCGTTTTGTGGACGCAGTTAACTTGCAGTTCTCAGCGATACGAACCCCTTCCACCCAAAAGACGTCGCCATTGGCGGACGTGGCAATGATGCGGGTGTGACGTTGTTCTTGTGGGATCTTTAGGTCGACGAAGATGTCCTGGAGTTTGCGAGCGGCCTGCGCGCCAATGGGGTGGAAACGGTCGCCCGGTTGCCAATGACGCAAGGTGACAATCCGACCGACTTTGTCGGCATCGAAATATTCTGTGTTCGGTTTGCGAACGAATTCAGCACCGGCTTTTTCCACAATGCGAAAGGTCAGTTGGCAATTGGCAAACGTGGTTTTTGTCTCTTTTGATTGAAGTTTGATGCGTCGCGTCGTCGTAGAGAACCTCGTCTGCGGGACATTGGCGATGTGCACACGTCCGGCTTTGTCCCGCCACACACGGCTCGATGGATTGAGCTCGATAACGCGCCCGAGATGAAGGCGAAGATTATCGATGGCGGCAAAGTCGGCGGGCAGATTGAGCGCAAACAGTTCCTGTTGGAGTTTGCGGCGTTGCAGGGCGACGGGAAGCTTGTCGAACGCCCCGGATTTTTTTGCGAGTTGTTGGAGCAAATCGGCTTCGCCGGCGAGGATCTCCATGGTCCGGACGATATTAGCGCGAACGGCAGGCTGATAGCTTTTTGCCAGGAGTGGGATGAGTTCGCCACGGATGCGGTTGCGGAGGAAATCGATGGATTGGTTCGAGGTATCTTCGCGCCAACGCAGTTTATTGTGGTGCGCAAACGTCTCGATTTGTTCGCGCGAGATGTTGAGGAGCGGGCGCGCGAGATGAATTGTTTTATCGTTCGGCGAGGATGCGCGCCATTTCATCCCCGCCAGCCCGTCGATTGAAGTTCCGCGAAGTAATCGAAGGAAGAAAAGTTCGACTTGATCGTCGGCGTGATGAGCGAGAGCGACTGTTTTGATTTTTCGAGCGCGCGCGGCTTTTACGAAAAAAGCGTGGCGCAACTCCCGGGCGGCCATTTCGATGGATTGACCAGTTCGCTTTGCGTGGGCTTTGACGTTCACGGAATCGACGATGATCGGAACATTCAGCTTTTTTGCGAGAGTTCGAACGAATCGTTCGTCGGCATCGCTTTCGCGACCGCGCAGTTTGTGGTTGAAATGGGCAATCGTCAGTTGCCAACCGCATGAAACCGCAAAGTGGTGAAGCAGGTGCAGCAAAACGACGGAGTCGATGCCACCCGAGACCGCGATGAGGATATCTTCTCCATCGGTGAAGAGTTTGTGCTTGCGGATGTTATTGGCGACGGGCTCGAGCAC
>JAICXV010000571.1 GCA_025934545.1 Verrucomicrobiia bacterium | reverse complement strand
TTCCAACGCGACGAAAAACGCCGCGTCATCTCGCCGGAGTAGAAGTAATTTGTAGCGTAGCGTGCAATTTGCAGTCTCGCACTATCCCGACCGATAACTCTTCACCACCCATTCGCTCAACGCCTTGTCCGGTGCGTCCACCGCTTCGATGTCGATTTGAAATTCCGTTTGCCCGGTGTTCTGGGCGATGAGTTTCAGGCCGAATTGAAAATCCTTAAAACGCGTCGCACAAAGATCGCGAACGTGCGTCCCTTGCGCCAAAGATTCCGAGACGATCTTGTCGGCGGCGGCTTCGGTGAACTTTATCGTGAGCTTGTGGTTCTCGCGAAAGCGTTCCGCAAAATCGTAAACGATCTGGCGTGCCACGGTTCGCTCCTCGTTCTTGTGTTCGGCGAAAAGTTTTTCCAATTCGGCCGGTGGATTGTCGACCAACTCACGCGTCACCACGAAGCGCCGAACCAGCGTCGACGGCAGCTCGAACTTGAAATCACGAAAGATGCGTTCGCAAACGGTCATCAGACCGCGCGCCCCGGTTTGTTCCGCGACGGCGAGTTCGGCAATGCGGCGCAGGCCGTCATCGCGGAACAAAACTTCGATGCCATAAGCGGCAAAGGTCTGCTCGTATTGGCGAATGATGCTGCCCTCGGACGTTTTGAGAATGGTGAACAGGTCCTTTTCGTCCAACGGCTGGCAGACAACGCGAACAGGGAGACGGCCGATAAATTCCGGCTCGAAACCAAACTCGATGAAGTCGCGAGTCTGTGCCTGCATCAAAACATCATCGACGCTTGGTGACTGGCCGTGCCCGGCAAAACCAATTGTCGCCTCACGCATCCTTTTGCGCGCGATCTTTTCCAATCCATCGAACGCGCCGCTGACAATGAACAATATATGTTTGGTATTGATCGTCGCCGGAGACTTTTTATTGCGTTGAGTCATGTCCATCATCGCCTGGATCTGGCCCGAGATGTCGTTCGGAGAACGCGCCGGCACCTCCGTTTCTTCCATCAACTTGAGCAAATTGGTCTGCACACCGCGCCCGCTGACGTCGCGACCGTGCGCATTGGAAGCCGAAGCGATCTTGTCGATTTCGTCGATATAGATAATGCCGTATTGCGCGCGCTCGACATTGCCATCCGCGCGACGCACCAGTTCGCGGACGAGGTCTTCCACGTCACCACCGACATAGCCCGTTTCGGAAAATTTCGTCGCATCGCCTTTGACGAACGGGACCCCGATGAGATCCGCGGCATTCTTGATAAGGTAAGTTTTACCGACGCCGGTTGGGCCGACCAAAATGATATTCTGCTTCGCGTAATTCGGCTGGTCTTTGCCTTCCATCGCCAGACGGACGTGGTGGTAATGATCGCAAATGGCGACGCTCAGGACTTTTTTAGCGTCCTCCTGCTTAATGACGAAACGATCAAGGTAAGCTTTGATGTCGCGCGGCTTCTTATCGAAGGTGAACGATTTCGGTTCGGTCTCAGCATCGGAAGTTTCCGCCGTGTCCGAAACGTCAGACTTTGGCATCGCGCCGCTCGAGAGATGCTGGCGCATGAATTCCTGCAATTGACGTTGAAATTCCTCGGGACTTGGTGGCCCGGCATGAATGGGGCGTCTCATACTAGTTGATAAGGATAAGGTATCGGCGCGCTTTGGCAAATTCGACGGATGGGACGACGACGATTGCAAATGCAGACAGACCTTCCTATCCTTCTGCCGTGGATAAACTGCTGTTGATTGATGACGAAACGGACGTGCAATACTCGTTCAAACGCATCTTCGACGGCGCAAACATCGATCTCTCCACCGCCAACAGCGGCGAGGAAGGCCTGAAACTCATTCCGAAACTCAAGCCGGACCTTGTCATCATGGACGTCCGCATGGGCGGCATCAGTGGTTTGGAAACGTTGCGGCGTCTGCGTCAGTTCAATTCCAAGCAAATGGTCATCATGATGACCGCCTACGGCAGCACACAGACCGCCATCGAAGCAATGAAGCTCGGGGCGTATGATTATTTGCTGAAGCCATTCGATGTCCCGAAACTGAAACAACTCGTGCTCGATTCGCTCAAAGCGGCGCGCGACATGAAACAAGTCGTGTCGTATCAACCGCTGCTCGAGTCGGAAGATTATGACCTGGGAATCATCGGCCGCAGCGAGCCGATGCAGAATGTTTTCAAGCTGATCGGCCAACTCGCCGCCAGCGACGCCACTGCGCTTATCACCGGCGAAAGCGGCACAGGCAAAGAACTGGTCGCGCGCGCGATTTACAATCACAGCCGCCGCGGCGACAAATCTTTCCTCGCCATCAACTGCGCCGCCATTCCGGACACGCTGCTGGAAAGTGAGTTGTTCGGTTACGAGAAAGGCGCGTTCACCGGTGCGGTGTCGCAGCGCATCGGCAAATTCGAACAATGCAATGGCGGCACGATTTTCCTGGATGAAATCGGCGACATGTCGATGCCCACGCAAGCTAAGATTCTCCGCGTCCTGCAGAATGGCACCTTCGAGCGCGTCGGCGGGAATCAATCCATCAAAGTGGATGTTCGTATCATTGCCGCAACCCATCGTCCGCTCGAAAAAGCAGTTGAAGCGCGAACGTTTCGTGAAGATCTGTTTTACCGCTTGAACGTTGTGCGCGTGCAGATCCCGCCGTTGCGCGAACGGCGCGAGGACATTCCCCTTCTCGTCAGTTATTTCCTGAAAAAATTTGCCGCAGAGCAGAAGAACCATCCCAAAGGAATTTCCGAAAAAGCGCTGGGCATGCTGCAGGAGTTCAATTGGCCTGGCAATGTGCGCGAACTGGAGAACGTCATCGAACGCGCAACGGTTGTCGCCAAAGGCGATGTCATTTTGCCCGGCAATTTGCCAGTGGAGATTTCGAAAGCACAGCCTTCCT
>JAICXV010000316.1 GCA_025934545.1 Verrucomicrobiia bacterium | reverse complement strand
CTGCCGGCGAATCCGAATTTTTCCGGAACAGCCACAGCGACCGGCGGTTTTTCAGGAAACGGAATCGGCTTAACTAATGTCAATGCTGCGACATTGAATGGACTGGTTTCGTCCAATTTCTGGCGCGTCGGCGGCAACAGCGTCGCGCTTGGCCAATTCATTGGCAGCACGAACATCCAGCCTTTTGAACTTTGGGCCGATAACGTCCGTGTCGTTAGAATGGAAGCATACCCAAACGGCGTAGGAACAGCTAATTGGATCGCAGGCTCACCTATCAACTTCGTGTCGAACGGCGTGGCAGGTGGCACAATTGCCGGCGGTGGCGCAACCAATTCCCCGCCGGATTCATCCCAAGGCATCACGACCGGACCGTTGGCGAACATCGTTGGAGCAGATTTTGGAACTGTCAGCGGCGGCCTTTCGAATATTTCGGGGTTTTTCGGGGCTACAATAGCCGGCGGTTTCGCTAACACTACAGTTGGCTCCACGTCCGACCCTTCCGTTCGAGGTTTAGGGGCCGTGGGCGGCGGTGGTTTCAACATAGCCAGCGGCTACGCGTCAGTTGTCGCCGGCGGTGGTGGGTACGATAGTAATTTTGGCATTCCAGTTGGCAATACTGCCAGCGGGAAATTTTCGGCTATTGGAGGCGGCGAACAAAACCAGGCTCCGCAGGACGGCGCGACTGTCAGTGGCGGCGAAGGCAACACGGCGGCGGGACAGTTATCAACGGTCAGCGGGGGGCTCGGTAACCAGGCCACTGCCATTCTTGCTACGGTACCGGGTGGTCAAGGCAATGTCGCAGAGGGAAGAGCTAGTTTTGCGGCGGGCGTGGAGGCGGCGGCGTTACATGATTACTGCTTCGTTTGGAATGACAGCGTAAACGCAAGTTTAGCGACAACGGCCCCCCACCAATTCCTGATTAGTGCCCTCGGAGGCGTGGGCATCAACACAAACAATCCCAGCGGTGCGACTCTTAATGTGAATGGCTCGATCGTCGCAGCCAGTTTCTCAGGCAACGGCTCGGGACTCGCCGGCATCAGCCCGACAAACCTCAGCGCGGGCAGCGTCAGTGCCGCCATTAACGTTACGAACAATGGAAACACGTTTGTCGGTTCTTACGCGGTATCGCCAACAGGCAATCTGCGTCTCAACGATCGTCCCATATATTTGCGCGGCGATAACAATCATGGCTTGGCTTACAGTGGCAATAACATTACAAATTTTGGGGCCGGCAATGCGCAAGTCGACGGACCTGTTCTCTGGGGATTCGGCGGCGGCGCGCTCGCAACGATGGTTTCCGGTCCCCGACCAACTCTGACATGGAATGGCAGCAGCGTGGGTATCGGCACAAATAATCCGCAAGCTATCCTCCACGTTTCCTCGGCAACGGGTCAGGCCACGCCGCAACTTCGTCTCGATCAAGGCATCGCGGGCGATTTCTCTCGCTTGCGTTTTGTTCCCGGAACCAGCGCATATTGGGATGTTGCGGTTGGCGGCAGCCCCAGCACTGTCATGAACTGGTTCGTCAACGGCATTGGCAATATCATGTCGCTTGATACCACTGGGAATTTATCCTCAGGCTCTCTGAGTTTGCCGGCAACGACTGCCACGAGCGGAATAATTTATTCGGGTGGAGAAACGCTAGTGCACACATATGGTGCACCACAAAATTTCTTTGCGGGCGTGAAGGCCGGAAATCTATCGTGCTCCGGCAGCCAAAACACCGGCGTGGGCTATCAGGCCCTTGCAAATCTTACATCGGGTGGGAGCAATACTGGCCTCGGCGAGCAATCTCTTCTTTCTATAACGACTGGTGGCGGCAATACAGCAGTTGGGGAAGGCGCTATTGGCTCTGCAACCAACGGTTCATTGAACACTGCGGTCGGTTTTGGCGCGCTTGGCCACAGCTCGGCAAGCAACAATATCGCGTTGGGTTCTAGCGCAGGGGACAGCATCACTACAGGCGGCAACAACATTTGCATCGGGAATACAGGGAGTGCCAATGACACTAATACAATTCGCGTCGGTTCATCCCAGACTAAAACCTTCATCGCCGGCATCTCCGGTGCGACTGCCGCTAGCGGCGTCGCCGTCTTCGTAAACTCCTCCGGCCAACTCGGCACCTTAACCTCCTCGGCTCGTTACAAAAAAGAAATCAAAGCCATGAACGACAGCAGCGAAGCCTTATATTCGCTCAAGCCCGTCACCTTCCGTTACAAAAACGAAGTCGATCCCCAGGGCATTCCGCAATTCGGCCTCGTTGCCGAGGAAGTTGAAAAAGTCGATCCTGATCTCGTTGCTTACGACGACAAAGGACAGATCCACACCGTCCGTTACCAGGCCGTCGACGCCATGTTGCTCAACGAATTTTTGAAAGAACATCGCAAGGTCGAAGATCAGGCGGCGAAACTGTCTAAACAAGAAACACAGCTTTCCGAACAGAAGAGCCAGCTTTCGCGGCAAAACGCCGAAATCGAAACGCTCAAAGACAGCTTGCGTGACCTAAAAGACGCCGTCGCTAGAATCGCAGTAAAATAACCTTGAGCCGCTTGCTGAGTGCAACTGATAGGTTGGAATCGGTGTTCAATCCGTGTTCCATCCGTGGCTAAAACCCTGCTCAATACAAAAACAATTAACGACGGCTACCTTTTTTGCGCCGCAAAAATCTCGGCTTCTGTTTCCGAAATTTTCCCGTCCTGATTGGTATCACACCGTTGCACCGCATCGTTGAACGCCTCGGAATCACTCGACCGCACGTCGCTCTTATGTTCGAAAATTACCGGGATGGACAACTCCGTATGACTCTCGCGATTGTTATGCTTGGGCAGCTTGCTGAAAGCCTCGTAGAAAATCCGTCCGGCCCGTTCCGTTTCGAATTCCACCTTCACTCGCGGCACATCGCGATAAACCGTTTCCGTGTGCGTGACGCAGCCCGCGACCATCAGCGAGCCGAAAACTGTAGCCAGTTTTATTGAATTAAATTTCATGGGTTTTTCTTTTACGGCGCGAATCATGGGCAACTCATCACTGGCCTGTCAATCACAGTGTAGTGGATGTCCGCGCGTCAAACCTTGCTATCTTCGCTCGGCCATCCCAAGCTCCGCAATCGACTGACGATGAAACGACGAACGTTTTTAGGTCTGGCATTGGCTTCGCCTTATGCCGTTTTGACACCGGCCAACGCCGCTGAATCGCCCGACGACCTTCATGATCTGCTCGCGCGTCAGCGTCAGTCGAGCGGTCTGCCTGCCATCGCCGCCGGCGTAATGAAACAAGGCAGACTTCTGGCGGTTGGCGCGGAAGGATTCCGCAAGGCCGGCGCGAATGCGGCTGTCACGGTCCACGACAAATTTCATATAGGTTCAGATACCAAAGCCATGACCGCCACGCTCGCTGCCATGTTGGTTGTCGAGGGGAAACTGCGTTGGAACCAAACCTTGGCTGAAATTTTTCCTGAACGTGCGGCGAAGATGCACGCTGCTTACCGAAGCGTTACTCTCGAAATGCTCCTCACTCATCGCGCGGGCATGGCGCACGATAGCCATGACTACGGCGCGAGAAATGATCCGGTGACGGTTCAACGTCTGAAGTATCTCGATGCCACCATCAACCAACCGCCGACAACGACGCCGGGCGAATTCGTTTACAGCAACGCCGGTTATATTGTCGTCGGGACAATTCTGGAACGCATCACCGGCAAACCCTGGGAAACATTTATTAGCGAACGCCTCTTCAAACCACTCGGCATGGCCAGCGCCGGTTTTGGCCCGCCTTCGCGTCCCAACATGCTCGATCAACCGTGGGGCCACGTTTTCGCTGCCGGACATTACCAACCGCGCTACGGCGACAATCCGCCAGCTCTCGGGCCCGCCGGCACCGTCCACTGTTCGATCTCGGATTATCTAAAATTCGCCGACTTTCACGCCAGCCGCGGCAAACGTCCACCCGGCCTCCTCGCTCCCGAACTCTTCGACAAACTGCACACTCCTCCAGCTGCGGCCACCTACGCCATGGGCTGGGGCACGGGAAAACGCGGCTGGGCCAAAGGACTCGTCCTGACCCACGCCGGCTCTAACACAATGAATTATTTCATCGTCTGGATCGCGCCGACGATTGAGTTCTCCGTCGTGGCCGCATCGAATGCCGCTGGTCCTTCTTTGAACAAAGAACTCGATCAAGTCGTGGGAAAATTAGTCCAGCGCTACGCTGGATAAACATCGAAAACATGCGCACAGTTGTTAGGCCGACATTTGAGAACAAAAAATCCGCGTGAAAAACGACGTCATTCAAGTTGGGCAAATCGGCATCCGATTCTTGCTCGAAGCCGCCGACACGAATGGTTCGGTGGCGATATTTGAATTCACCGTGCCGACTGGCGCGAAGGTGCCGGCGCCACATTCGCACAAGCTTTACGACGAGACCATCT
>JAICXV010000742.1 GCA_025934545.1 Verrucomicrobiia bacterium | reverse complement strand
ATTGGTTTTGAGAATCCCCCGTCAATCCCTGCCTGTTCGGATTTGTTCAATGAGGGTGAAACGGGACGCGAAAACGTTCACTCACTAAAAATCTTGCGGATCGCATCTCACGCATCCACAATGCAATTAAGATCACCCACAACGAAGTTCAGCAGCGAGGAAACTTTAATGCCCACTCGACGCCAATTTCTAAAAACAGCGCTGCTGGCTTCGGGAGCGGCGGGCATCGCGGGGGCTTTTCCGGAGTCCATCCGCCGCGCGCTGGCGATCGAGCCGGAGCCGGGCAGCACTTATCTGGATGCCGAGCATGTCGTTATTCTCATGCAGGAAAACCGCTCGTTCGACCATTGCTTCGGCAGCCTGCGCGGCGTGCGCGGATTCAATGATCCGCGAGCCATCACACTTCCCGATGGAAACCCGGTCTGGGTGCAGGCTAATTCTACCGGCCAACGCTACATCCCATTTCGATTGAACATCAAAGATACCCAGGCCACCTGGATGGGCTCACTCCCACACACCTGGGCAGATCAGCAGGATGCGCGAAACGATGGACACTACGACCGCTGGCTGCCCGCCAAGCGATCGGGCCATCGCGATTACGCAGACCTGCCGCTGACGCTCGGCTATTACACGCGCGAGGATATTCCCTTCTATTACGATTTGGCCGATGCCTTCACGATTTGCGATCAGCATTTCTGTTCATCGCTCACTGGTACAACCCCAAATCGTCTGCATTTGTGGACGGGAACCATCCGCGCAAAGCAAAGCTCCGATTCCCCTGCCAATGTCCGCAATGAAGATGTGGACTACGGCGCGTGGGCAAGCTGGAAGACCTTTCCGGAGCGCCTGGAGGGACATGGGACCTCATGGAAGATCTACCAAAATGAGATCACGATGGAATCGGGCTTGAGCGATGATCAAGCCGCCTGGCTGGCAAACTTTGGCGATAATCCCATCGAGTATTTTTCGCAGTTCAATGTTCAGTACGCACCCCGCCATCGGCAACACATTGCGCGGCGGATCGAAGAAATTCCCCATGAAATTGAGACGTTGAAAGGAAAGCTCGCGCAAGCTACCGAACGCGAGAAAACTGCCCTGACCAAACAAATCCGTCTCTTGGCCTCCCAATTGAAGCAGTTCAAAGAGGAGTCGGCGCAATTCACCGACAAAAACTATGAGAAGTTGCCGGCAGATGCAAAAAGCATTCATGCCAAAGCTTTTTGCTCAAATGTAAACGATCCCGATTACCGCGAATTAACACAAATCAGCTACAGCGAAGATGACCAGACGCATCACGTCAATGTCCCCAAGGGCGACGTTCTCTATCAATTTCGTAAGGACGTCACAGACGGAAAGCTGCCCGCGGTTTCATGGCTGGTCGCGCCGGAACGGTTCTCCGATCATCCCAGTTCAGCATGGTTTGGCGCATGGTACGTTTCGCAGGTGCTCGATATTCTCACGCAGAATTCCAAGGTCTGGGGAAAGACTATTTTCATTCTCACCTACGACGAAAACGACGGCTATTTCGATCATGTGCCGCCGTTTGTCGCGCCAAGGCCGGGGCATGAAGAAACCGGAAAGGTTTCGAAAGGAATCGATCCATCATTGGAGTATGTCGAGCTGGCAGATGATTTGAAAAGAACTTCCGCTCGTCATGCTCGATGCGGCCCAATTGGCTTGGGTTATCGTGTGCCGATGATCATTGCCTCCCCCTGGAGCCGAGGCGGCGTCGTGTGTTCCCAAGTCTTCGATCACACCTCCGTCCTGCAACTGCTGGAGAAATGGCTGACGCACAAGACTGGCCGGAAGATTGTTGAGCCGAACATCAGCGATTGGCGTCGCGCAGTTTGCGGCGATCTCTCGTCTGCCT
>JAICXV010000781.1 GCA_025934545.1 Verrucomicrobiia bacterium | reverse complement strand
CTGGCAATCGCCGCCAAAAGATGACGAACGGAGTTTTTCTGACCGCGCATGACCGACAGGATGGTCGCAGCGATTTTTTGATACGTTTCCCGTGGGGTCAATTGGTTGGATTGCATTGCTGTTGGCGCCGTAACGATAGAGTGTGCCTTAGGCGCGGTGGGTTCTTCAAGAAAAACCCGTTTGCTCTGTGTCTCAACTGGTTGTGCAATCATAAATTAGGTACAATTCGACCATCGGCGGCCTCTTCCAACCGCCGTGACCGGGTCAAAACTGTCATTATTCCGACTGCGAAAAGCAGAAAGCCCGCCAAAGAGACCGGTTCCCTCCGAGGGTCCCATAATTATTCCCGCGCAAAGTGCTTGCGACTCCGCGGATTCTACATCCGCCGCTGCCGAAAACGAAATCCGAAATCGGAAAAAGGGTTGCGCCGATTGTTTGACTCAAGTAGAAGAAGGCATGCCCGAGCAGCCGCGCAGCCCAAGCGGGACGGGGTCGGCCAAGTGCCAAGGGCCGGTGTTAATAGTGGATGATGATCCGGTATTTGCGGCCATGTTGATGGACACGCTCAATTCCTGGCAACTGCCCAACGCCATCAGTATTCTCAACGACGGTCGCAAGTTGATGGATTATCTCAACCGCGGCGAAGCCATCAAATCAAACAGCGATGCCTATCCCGCTTTAATTATTCTCGATTTGAAAATGCCCGGCGCCGGCGGCGTGGAGGTCATGCAATGGCTCAAAGGCGCCGGCCATACCGAAGTGCCGGTGATCATCGTCAGTGGCTCGCAGGATTTCAAATCAATCGCCGAGACTTACGAACTGGGCGCGTATTGTTTCATTTCCAAACCGCAACGGCCGGGCGATCTCGACAAAATCAAACACGCGTTGCGTATCTGGTAACGCAAACAACGGTTACGCCACGCATTTGCCGGCGGCGTTTAGTTTCGGACAACGGGCTTCTGTCCAATATTCCTCGATCAAGGAAAGCAACCGGATGGTGTCCTGGATTTTATTTCGCTTCGTGAAATAGCTGTTGGCCCCCAATTCGTACGCTCGTCGGACGTCCTCCGGGTCGTCGGATGAAGAAAAAACGACGGTCGGGATAAGGCAGTGGTCCTGATGATTACGCAACCATTGCAGCACTTCAAAGCCGGTGACCATCTGCATTTTCAAGTCCAGCAACAAACAATCGGGCAGGGGATACGTTTCACGGTTGGAAAATGCGCCAGTTCCTTCGAGGTAGGCGATGGCCTGGAGGCCGTCATTCGCGATGTAGTAATCGACAATTCCCAACCCGGCGAAAGTATGCTCGAACAGAAATGCATCGTCGCTCCGATCTTCTGCCACAAGTATGAACGCCCGGTTAGCCATCACTGCGAAGGTATCGAAATTTTATTTTTCTGACAACCGTGAAGGCGTCTGCGCGAAACGCTTAGGCTGCACTATGCACCGACACTTCAGGCTTTCGCTGTTGGCTTTGCGAGGCGAAGCCGCGCGTCTATTTTTTGCCGCGATTGGCCGCCAATTGTTTGGCAAGCCGAATGGCCGAACGCATGCTCGATGGGTTGGCCACGCCGTGACCGGCAATATCGTAAGCAGTCCCGTGATCGGGCGAGGTGCG
>JAICXV010000208.1 GCA_025934545.1 Verrucomicrobiia bacterium | reverse complement strand
GTCCACGGTCACCGGGTTTTTTTTCAGATAAATCGGACCCGACTTCGGAATGTAGATGACAAGATCATTTTCCTTCGCCCCGGCCTTTTTTTGCGTCGATTCGGGCAAGGCCAATTTGATCGCCGGCTGTTGGCGGACGGTTGTCGTCACGATCAAAAAAATCAACACAACTATGAGCACGTCGATCAGCGAGATGATGATCACGCTCGGGGCGTTCTTTCGTCGTGGCGGTGCAAATTGCATTTCTCGGTTAAGTTAGAGCCTCCTCACGCCGGCTGCGACGATTATTTTGAGGCCGGCACCATGTAAATGCGGTCGACGTAGATTGCCTTGATATATTTGCTGCCGGAAGGCGAAACCCAGACGTCGCGATCGGGTGTGCTTTTGGCTTCGCCGATCAAATAGGAACGATAGCCGGGACCAGTTTGGTCGGCGCGCGGAGAGATGTTGGCGACGAAATCGCGATGAGCATCGTCGTAGATGCCGGCGGAGAAAGCGCCGGCGTCGGGCGGACAGTTCTCATTCTTTTCGACGCGGATGACGGCGTAGATTTTCCAATGGCCGTGCTGCGCGCGCTTCGGAAGTTTTGTGCCTTCGATGCGAAAGGCCCATTCTGTGTGAGTGCCGGGCATCCAAATGGCGCGCAGGTCCGAGGCGTCTTTGTCATAACGGATTTCGGAATATTCGCCGGGTTTGTAGATGTTAGCCATGTTGTCTTGCAAATCGACGGCGCGACGCGGAGGCTTTGGTAAATCGGCGGGCGGGCGTGGATTCCAGACACGGTGCGGGGGTTCCGGACCGAGGTCAGGCGGATCTTTTTGGAAATCAGCGAGCCATTGGGAAACCTGGACGCCGCGCTCATTCAACACGCGAACCTGAGTCCAATCTTTGCCGGGGACACCGTCGGCGATTTGTTTGAATTGGTCGGCGACGGCTTTGCGCGAGAGGGCGATCGGCCATTGCCCATTTTTCTCCCAACATTCGTGGCGCAGCTTTTGCCAGTTATCGAGCCAAACGAAAAGAACCGGCAAATGGGCCATGCGCACGCGGATGAGTTTTTCCGGATCATTGGCGGCGGCTTTTTCGGCGGCTTGCCAGAGGAGTTCGGCTTTGGCGAGTGGCGTGAATTTCGCGTAGGGCGGTTCTTTGCGCAGGTAGCAGGCGAGGAAATAACCTTTCGACTCGTCGTGCATGAGTTGCAGATAGTCATAGATGTATTTTCCGGCGGCCTTGCCGTAATAGCCGTCGACGAATTCGCGGATCAGTTTTTTGTCGTCCTGTTTCGGATTCCACATCAATTGCGCGAGGACCCAGGCGCGCAGTTCGGCCATTTCGTGACCTTGACCGGCGTAGGCGCCTTCGGAGAAGAAGCCTTTGACGTTGTATTGTTGAAAGATGCGCGCGTCGGGGCCGAGCACGAAATAGTTCGGGTGCGGATAACAGTAATGACTGAAGTCAGTGCTGTAATCCCAAACGTAAAGGTGCTGGCAAATTTTCGACCATGCTTGCAGGTCGGCGAGAAAGTCAGCATTCGACGCGTCGGTGAACGGTTCGCGGAAATTACATTCGATCGAGCAGAGGCGAACGATGACGTTGGCGCGCGGCTTGACGTGCTTTGGCGGATGGCGCGTGTATTGGTAGGCGAATGTGTCGACCCAAACGTGTGGGAATTCGGGTTCGATTTGTTCGGCGACGTAATTGATGAAATCGATCATGGTGCCGGAATGGCTGCCTTCGGCGTCGTCGATGGCTTTGCAATTGGGACATTCGCACCAGCCGGCATTGTCGTTTTGCGTGACGGAAATGATTTTTGCGCCGGGCGATTCGCGTAGCCATTTTTTTACCTGTTGAACCATGTATTTGCGCAGGTCGGGATTGGTGAGGCAAAGTTGAGCGCCCTCGTGCGTGCGTTTGCCGTTGACGAGGCTGAACCATTCGGGATGGGTTGCGAAATGTTCGGCCGGTGACACGAGCGGATAGAAGGTGTGACAAAAACCTTTGTAATAAATGCAGCCGCCGAGGTCTTCGGGAATCATCCAGCTTTCGTTGTTGGCGCAGTTGTGCGCGCGCCAATGCGGTTCGAAACCGGGAAACCAATACGGGCCGCGATATTCGAAAGCGGGCGTTTCGTGAATGTTGAGGTTGCCGACTTTGAGCACCTCTTTGAAATCGTCCGGCATTCTGCGCGGAAGGTTGTCGGCCCATGGCGTCCACCAGCGCACCCCGCATTGTTCCTGGAGGAAACGGTTAACGGCATACATAGTGCCGCGCGGGCGGCCCCCGGCGAGCAGCAGCTTGTTCCCTTTAACCTTCATGATCAGTTCTTCGGGGCCGAATTGATCGAGGTGAACTTCGGGAAAGTATTTAGCCGCGAGCGCGCCGGGGCCTACTATGATTTGGTTCCATTTCTCATAACGATTTTGGGCGCCTTCTTCGATCACCGAGGTCGTAGCTCCGCTTACCGCATCCAATGTCCGGCATAAATCCGTGGCTGCGTTCGTCTCAGTAGCTGTTGCGCCCGATTGTTGAATGATAACGCAACGCGCGCCCGTGCCTTCGCTGATAAGGAAATTTGCGCAAGCAGACCGACACAAAAGGAGGAACGTAACTAAGGCGGGCAACAGAACTTTCATTGATTGGGTGTATGGACGAATGGTTGTTCGATTCAATTCGATGTTAACCACAGATGGACATGGATTAACACAGATGAAATGCGATTTTAGCGTGGAAAAATAGCGAAAAACGCGGTCTTTTAATTTTGCAACATGCAGCGTTGAAAATGGTTGTGCTGATTTTGGCGCGTTTAGGAGAGGGGGTGGGGTGGCACCGTTAATGATGCGGTAATGTGCGGAAACATGCGGAACGCTGCGGTAACATCCGGCATTTTTCGGAGAACAGGAATTAATGCAAGGGCGCAAAGGAAAGGAAGCCGCAAAGGACTTGGGATAAAAGCTTTTTAGTCCGATTTGGTCATATCTACTCATATTGAGCGCGAATCCATCGTGGTGGTGTATTGCGGGAAATTGTGTGCGGTGGCACTGCGGTGAACACGTTATGGGCACACTTCTTCCGTCAGTTTTCTGCGCCTGACTGTTTGGTGTGGACATAGTTGTTATGTGCTTTGTTTTTGGATCCCGGGGGTGGCGATTGGCCCTGGTCTTTACGTAATCGGCTTGGCGTTACGTGCTCGCATGTAGCAAGCAGTAGAATAGTAGCATAACGTAGCTACGTGTCAATGGTGAAGAATTATGGAAGATGGAAAATGGAAAATGGAAAATGGAAAAAGTCAACGATCAGAGCGTTTTGATCCGGTAGAAGCGAAGCGGAAGTGTCGTGATGGGGTTTGTGAACGAGAATGTTGTGGCGGGCGCAGTCAGTGTCGAAAGCGACGCCCAGTCGATGAGGTTCGTAGATGCTTCCAAAGTATAAGTGGCGTTCGAAAGGCCAGTTCCTGTCAATTTCATTGCGGTTGAGGTCGCTAAGAACGACGAGAACAGTGAGGGGGGTTGGGTGTGGACGAGGGTAATATCATTTCCTGCGCCGCCGAAATACGAGAGCTGGAAGGGGACCATTTTGGCCAGCGTGGCTCCTTCGGGAGCGTTGGTGAATGTCCCGGCAACAGGATTGCCAGCGTTGTTTTTGATCAAAGTGAAAATGGTGCCGTTCGATGGAAAGAATGTGTTCGAACAGAGCAGGTTTGCGTTCGTCAAAGTGATAGTGCCCGTGACATCGAGTTGGCCGTAAGCGTCAGTGTTGGTAATTGCTGTTGCGAATGCGCCGTTCGTGATGATGAGGTTGCCGACAACGTGGAGCGTTCCCCATGGTGTGAGTGTCCCGATCTGGCCGCCTTGGTTCGTGATGCTGCCGCAATAACCTGTACCTTGCAGGACTGTGTTGCTAACGATTCTGATTCCGCTGTTCGTTTGGATACCGTTTACCACAAATGTCCCTGCAGAAATTGTCGTAAATGTCTGGGTGTTTGTGCCCGACAGTGTTTGTGACCCGGTTCCGTGTTTAGTAATCCTTCCAGGACCGGCTATTGTACCGCTGTAGTTTCCGTTGCCGAGGCTTGTGCCAATGGTGACAATGCCGCCATTGAGTGTTAAAGTGCCGTTCCCGTTTAGGATCGGGACAACCGCGGTGTGACCGTCCAGATCGACAGTGCCGTACACAGTCAGCGTGTGGCCGTCGTTCATATTGAAGTTGGTAGTGGTCTTCAGTGAACCATAAACTGTCGCATCGCCGGCAAACGGCACCGAAAGATTTGGTGTGGCGCATAAAAGCATCCCTTCACCGATGTAGGTTAAACCGCTATACGTGTTGGTGACATCATAAGTGAGTTGGCCGTTGCCGTATTTGGCTATGCCGGTAGGTCCGGAGATGGTGTTGCTGATAGTGAGATTGCCGTTGGAAACGCAAATATTGACCAGACCGGGATTCAATGAATCTGTGTTCGTGATAGTGATTGGGCCAATTATGATATTTGATCCAGATTTGCTCAAAATTTGGGGAGAGAATGTTGGCGCGTTGGTGATGATCGATTGAAGAATCAGTAGATTCGAAATTGTGATATTGTTTATAAGCTCGAGGCATCCCGCGCTGTTCGTGGAATCGCTTTCTACAACGACGGGAAAACCATGTGAACCTAATGCATTTGAACTTCCAGCGCGGATCATTCCCTTCGGGCCAATTAAACTGACCGTTTGACCGTTGTTACCCGTTAAATTTAGGATTCCCGAGTCACACTCGATGCCTTGGAATTGTCTCGCGCTTATGTTCCCTGTAACGTCTATGTTCCCACCTAGAAACAGGATGTTTGTGCCGCTGTTGCCGAAAATGATCAGATTGGTAGCGATGGTGAAGGGTTGACCGTTTAAGTCCTTGGAGTAGATAACGCCGTTCGTAACGAGGGTCAGCGGGATTTGAAACGTGTTGGATGGGGCCGTATTGGTGAGGCCGAACGTGATGCCGAGCCCATTTCCGGTAAGGAGGTAGTTCGTGCCGGTGATGGTGATTGAATGGAAAATAATGCCGGCTGTGAGATTGTTCGTGACGATCTTTTTGGCGACTTCCGGAAAAACAATATCATCATCTACAGATGGCACGGTGTTATTCTGCCAGTTGCCACCTTCGTCCCAGTTGGAACTGGTGCCGTTGCCGGTCCATGTGCGAACGGTAGCTGAGCCTGTCAGACAGACGAAGATAGCGATGAGCGTCGTTGCGACCGCTGTTTGAAATTTCATTGTTTGGGGACCCTAAAGGACGTGCGCATCGTCCAGCAAAGTTCCGTTTCAGTCAAGGCGAACGTGCTTATAAGATTGGTCGTCGACGTTGTCGTATGAATGAATTTGTGAACCGGCACGGAGTGGATCCTGCTTGATCTTCAGGAATGTAACCAAAATGGGCGAAATCGGTAAAAGGTTCAATCGTCGCTACGCGACG
>JAICXV010000150.1 GCA_025934545.1 Verrucomicrobiia bacterium | reverse complement strand
ATTCGTCCCGTTCCAAAACATCCAACGGGTCGGTTCGTCAGCCTTGAACCTTGCCGCGATGACGTCGGCGCTCAGTTTCTTTGCTTTCGCCCCGAAGGCATAAATCCAGTCACCATCAGCAACGAAGCCTTGTCCCATCTGCACGCCTTCGAAGGAGGGCAGGGGAATGTAATCAAGAATCTTCATGCTCGGAAATTCGACCTTGGCCCAATGGTCGGCGCCCGAGCTGCCAAAACCCCACATCCCTTCGCCAGTTTTCTTCAGCGAGAAAAGATAAACAAACAATGCATCGTTTCGTTGAAATCCGCACGCGGGCCAAAACCACAGGTCTTTATTCGTCGTGTTCTTGAACCAGGACCAAAAGATCGGGCCATACGTTCTTAACGTCTCTGCGTCGCGCAGATTCGTTTTTGTTTTTTGCAGCAACGCCGCATTCCGCGATTGAAACAAGCAGGGTGTGGTCTTTGTTTTCGGATCGTAGTCATCAAGATGACTGTCGCCAAACAACCACAACACGCGGCCATCGGACAAGGGGACGGAAATAGCGCCGTCACCCGAAACCCAACCGTTGGTCCGACGGAAAAATTCGGTGAAGGCCCGGTCTTTATATGCACCGTCGGGCGATGATCCGATCGAGTTTTCGCGGAATCTGCCATCGGCGCATCCTACGATTATCGTTGCTAGCAACAACCAACCAACCCTGCTTTTCATGTTTTGGCTTTTCAGTCTAAACCGGATATAGCAAAAGCAACTGTTCGTTTTACAGTTCAAAGCGTGCCTGCAATCCTGACAATCAACGGCGGTTCCTCCAGCCTCAGGTTCGCTGTCTTCACCCACAATAGAGCTGCGCGTGGCACCAAAGCGTTTGAACAGGGCGACTTCACCCGCATCCTCTCCGGCAAGATCGAACGCATCGGCCTCCCGGACCCAATCTTTTACATCGGCTCAGAACGACACAGTGTGAACGTTTCCAATCATGGCGACTGCGTCCCTTTACTTTTGCAGCGTATTCAACAATCCCTTGGCAACAACACTCTCGCCGCTATTGGCCACCGCGTCGTCCACGGCGGCTCGACCTACCGCGAGCATCAGCGAGTTACTTCTTCAATGCTCCTGGAACTCGAACGCCTCAGCCCATTCGACCCCGAACACCTTCCCGCCGAAATCGAGTTGATGCGGTCCTTCGTGAAGCACTATCCAGCCGTGCCACAGTTCGCCTGTTTCGACACTGTCTTTCATCGCGATCTTCCGCGCGTTGCCTATCTGTTGCCCATTCCGCGCAAGTACGAACAAAACGGCGTTCGCCGCTACGGCTTCCACGGCTTGTCCTGCTCATGTATGATACAGGAATTGGCGCGACTCGCGGGTTCAGAAGTAGCCGCCGGCCGCGTCATCATCGCGCATCTCGGGAATGGCGCGAGCATGACCGCGGTGCACCAAGGTCGCAGCGTCGACACGACCATGTCCTTCACGCCTACCGCGGGCCTGGTCATGAGCCGTCGTAGTGGCGATCTCGATCCGAGTCTTGCCGCCTATTTCGCTCACAGCGAAAACATGTCGGCTGACCAGTTCAATCATATGGTCAATGCCGAATCCGGAATGCTCGGAATTTCTGAAATTAGTTCAGACATGCGCGACCTCCTCCGCGTCGAACAAACTGATTCCCGCGCCGCCGATGCCGTCGCCTCATTTTGTTACAACGCCAAAAAACATCTGGCGGCACTCGCCGCAACAATGGGTGGCGTCGACACCGTGATCTTTTCGGCGGGCATCGGCGAAAACGTGCCCGAAATCCGCGCGCGCATCTGTGCCGGATTGGAATTTCTCGGTATCAAAATCGACCCGGTTGCAAACGCGCAAAACGCGCCGATTGTTTCGTCCGACAATAGCGAGATTACAGCGCGCGTGATCAAAACCGACGAAGAACTGTTCATTGTCCAAACCGTCAGCGCGTTGCTGGCAAACGAACGGGGGATAAAACCATGAAATATTCCGAAGCGGCTCGCCTCTCCCGCGGACCTCGCAAAGTACCGACTGAGACCAGCGCCGCACCACTCACGCCAGAAGAACTCCGCAAAATTGACGCCTGGTGGCGCGCTGCAAACTATCTGTCCGTCGGCCAAATCTATTTGTATAAAAATGCGCTGCTCAAAAAGAAGCTCGCGCGCACCGACATCAAACCTCGTCTTCTCGGTCACTGGGGTACAACACCCGGCCAGAATTTCATTTACGTCCACCTCAACCGCATCATTAAAACGCGCGGCCTGAACATGATTTACATCGCGGGTCCGGGCCACGGCGGTCCCGGCCTGGTCGCCAACACGTATCTTGAAGGGACTTACAGCGACATCTATCCAAACATCTCGCAAGACGAAGAGGGGATGCGCAAACTTTTCAAACAATTCTCGTTCCCGGGCGGAATTCCGAGTCACGTCGCTCCAGAAACACCTGGTTCGATCCATGAAGGGGGCGAACTCGGTTACTCGCTCTCACACGCATTCGGTGCAGTTTTCGATAATCCGGATCTCATTGCCGCCTGTGTCGTAGGGGACGGCGAAGCCGAAACCGGTCCGCTCGCAACAAGCTGGCACTCCAATAAATTCCTCAATCCGGCACGCGATGGCGCCGTCCTGCCGATCCTTCATCTCAACGGCTACAAAATCGCCGGGCCAACTGTCCTGGCGCGCATTCCACAAAACGAACTCGACGAACTTTTCCGCGGCTACGGCTACAAACCTTATTTCGTCGAAGGCGACGAACCCGCGCGAATGCACCAGGTGATGGCCGCAACGCTCGACACCATCTTCGCCGAAATCAAATCGATCCAGCAAAATGCGCGAATCAAAAAGAATCTCACTCGTCCGCAATGGCCGGTGATCATCCTTCGAACTCCAAAAGGCTGGACCGGCCCCAAAGAAATCGACGGCAAGCCAGCGGAGAATTCGTTTCGCTCCCACCAGGTCCCAATGTCCGACATGACCAAGAGCCGCCACGTCAAGCTCCTCGAGCGTTGGATGAAGAGTTACAAGCCGCAAGAGCTTTTCGACAAGAACGGCACCTTGAAAACTGAATTCGCTGAACTCGCTCCCGAAGGCGACCGTCGGATGAGCGCCAACCCACATGCCAACGGTGGAATCCTGCTGCGCGATCTGCGTATGCCCGACTTTTCCAAATATGCCGTGAAAGTTTCCAAACCCGGCGCCGTCGAAGTTTCCGCCACCAAGGTTCAAGGTGAGTTCATTCGGGACGTGCTTAAAGCAAACTCGACGAACTTTCGCGTTTTCAGTCCCGACGAAACAGCATCCAACCGCTGGAACGCCGTGTTCGAAGTCGACAAACGCTGCTCGATGGCAACGATTCTGCCGACCGACGAAAACGTTTCGCCAAACGGCCGTGTCATGGAAGTCCTCAGCGAACACAATTGCCAGGGCTGGCTCGAGGGATACTTGCTTACCGGCCGCCACGGCTTCTTCAGTTGCTACGAAGCTTTCATCCACATCATCGATTCAATGTTCAACCAGCACGCCAAGTGGCTCAAAGTCACGCGCCACATACCGTGGCGTCGGCCAATCGCTTCGCTAAATTATCTGCTGACCTCGCACGTCTGGCGTCAGGATCACAATGGTTTTAGCCATCAAGACCCCGGCTTCATCGACCACGTGGTGAATAAAAAAGCCGAAGTCATCCGCGTCTATCTTCCGCCCGATGCGAACACACTCCTTTCCGTAACCGACCACTGTTTGCGCAGTCGCAATTACGTCAACGTTATCGTTGCTGGCAAACAAGTCGCTCCGCAATGGCTCGACATGGAAGCTGCGATCAAACATTGCACCGCTGGCATCGGAATTTGGGAATGGGCGAGCAGCGATAAACGCAAAGAACCCGATGTGGTCATGGCCTGTTGCGGCGATGTGCCGACGTTGGAGACGTTGGCCGCGGTCGAACTCCTTCGGAAACTTCTTCCGAAAATTAGAGTAAGAGTGATCAACATCGTCGACTTGATGAAGCTGCAGCCGCGCACTGAACATCCTCACGGATTATCCGACGTCGACTTCGACGATCTGTTCACGACGGACAAACCAATCATCTTCGCCTTCCACGGTTATCCGTGGCTGATTCATCGCCTGACCTACCGACGCACCAATCACCAAAACCTCCATGTCCGCGGCTACAAAGAAGAAGGCACGACCACCACGCCGTTCGACATGGTCGTGATGAACGACCTGGACCGTTTTCATCTTGTTGGCGATGTCATCGACCGTCTGCCGCAACTGGGCTCGCGCGCCGCCTACGTGAAACAAGCTCTGCAAAACAAGCTGATGGAACACAAACGCTACATTCGCGAACACGGTGAAGATATGCCCGAAATCCGCGATTGGAAATGGAGCGGTGGTAAGAACTAATAACGATTTAACTTACCATTGACTGCCCGCCTTCTTCTGTAAAATTGAGTCCGCTCGTATGCCGAAGATTCAACGCGCTATTATTTCCGTTTTTGATAAGACAGGTTTACTTCCGTTCGCCCAAGCGCTCGCCGCTTCCGGTGTGGAAATTATTTCCACGGGCGGCACCGCCAAAACGCTACGCGAAGCCGGCCTCATCGTCAGCGACCTCAGCGCCTATACCGGCTTCCCCGAAATGCTCGATGGCCGCGTCAAAACGTTGCATCCGAAAGTTCACGGTGGGCTGCTTTACATCCGCGGCAACGCCACGCACGAAGCCGCCGTCAAAAAACACGAGATTAACCCGATCGATTTGTTGGTGGTGAATCTTTATCCCTTCGAACAAACCATCGCCAAACCGAACGTCACTCTCGAAGAAGCGATTGAGAATATCGACATCGGCGGGCCGGCGATGTTGCGCAGCGCGTCCAAAAATCACGACAGCGTCACCGTTGTCATCGATCCAATGGATTACGCCGAAGTTGCTGATCAAGTCACTAAGAAGGGGAATACAACACTGGAACTGCGACGGCGGTTGGCCGCAAAGGTTTTTGCAACGACTTCGAAATATGATGGCGCAATCGCCAATTATTTAAGCAAAGAATTTGGCGCGAAAGAAACCTCCGCTGCGGCGCTGCCGGACAAACTGCAGGTGACCCTGCCTCGCGTGCAGTCTTTACGTTACGGCGAGAACCCGCATCAAAATGCGGCTCTTTACGGAAAATTTTCGGACTATTTTCAACAACTGCACGGCAAGGAACTTTCCTATAACAACATTCTCGATCTCACATCAGCCGCGATGTTGATTTCGGAATTTGAAGACGAAGCGCCAACTCTGGCGATTCTTAAACACACCAATCCGTGTGGGGTGGGGCAGGGGAGCAATTTGCGTGAAGCATGGGACAAAGCCTTCGCTACGGATAAACAAGCCCCATTCGGCGGCATCATCGCCGTCAATCGCACTCTGGACGTTGCTTGCGCCGAAGCGATTGCGGAAATTTTCAGCGAGGTCATCATCGCGCCTGACTTCGCGGCAGACGCTCTTGAAATTCTGCAAAAGAAAAAGAATCTACGGCTTTTGAAAATGCTAAAATCGCCGTGCACATCGGAGCTTCAGTTGCGGAGTGTCGGCGCCGGATCGGTGCTGGCACAACAGCCTGACTCCAAAGTCATTCGCGAAGCCGACCTGAAGTTCGTGACGAAACGAAAACCGACAGATGCTGAAAAAGCGGCGATGCTGTTTGGTTGGCGCGTCGTGAAACATCTTAAATCGAATGCGATTGTCTACGTCGGTTCGGATCGAACGCTCGGTGTGGGCGCCGGTCAGATGAGCCGGGTCGATTCCAGTCGCATCGCCGTTTGGAAAGCCGGTGAAGCTGGGCTCTCGCTCAAAGGCAGCGTGGTTTGCAGCGACGCATTTTTCCCATTTGCGGACGGTCTGATTGCCGCTGGCGAAGCCGGGGCAACGGCTGCGATTCAACCGGGCGGTTCCGTGCGCGATGCTGAAGTGATCGCTGCAGCCGACGAACGCGGAATTGCAATGGCATTTACCGGCGTTAGACATTTCCGACATTAAAATGATTTCCCACGCCAAATCCGAAGAACTGTTCGCCGAGGCGCTGAAATATATTCCGGGCGGCGTGAATTCGCCGGTGCGCGCGTTTCGCGGCGTCGGCGGAACGCCGTTTTTTGCGAACGAGGTCAAAGGTGCACACGTCTTCGATGTCGATGGCAACGATT
>JAICXV010000670.1 GCA_025934545.1 Verrucomicrobiia bacterium | reverse complement strand
GAACGCGGGTTGCTTGGGCTAGCGTTTCATCCGGGCTACTCGACGAACGGCCGTTTTTTTGTTTTTTACAGCGCGCCGCCGCCAAATACGAATTTTGATGACACGGCGATTGTTGCGGAATTTAAAGTCAGTTCGAGCAACACCAACATCGCCGATGCTTCAAGCCAGCGCATTTTGTTGAGTGTCAATAAATCGGACTTTAATCATAACGGCGGAAGTTTGGCGTTTGGCGCTGATGGTTATTTGTATGTGAGCTTCGGGGATGGCGGTGGAGAGGCCGATGAACATGGCACCTACGGGAACGCGCAAAATTTGAGCACGGTGTTGGGCAAGTTGATTCGCATCGACGTCGATTCGGGTTCGCCTTACGGCATTCCGTCGGACAATCCGTTTGTGGGCACGGCAGGTGCGCGTCCGGAAATATTCGCGCTGGGGTTGCGCAATCCGTGGCGGTTTTCGTTTGATCACGGCGGGACGCATCAGGGTTTTTTGACGGATGTCGGCCAGGAACTTTGGGAAGAAATCAACATGATCCGAAAAGGCGGGAATTACGGCTGGCGAATGATGGAAGGTAATCACGCCTTTGATCCAACGATTGCTGCGCCTCTGGGCGTGAACATTCCGTCTCTGGATTTTCCGATCTACGAATATGGCCATGGGCCGTCTGGTTTGTGTGTCATCGGCGGTTTTGTTTATCGCGGTTCGGCATATCCGCAACTTGTCGGGAAATATGTCTTTGGCGATTGGGCTTCGGATTTTTATAATCCAACCGGGCAGCTTTATTATTTGGATCAAACGCGGCCCGGCATCTGGGAGCGGTTCAAATTTCAATTACCCAATGGCGCGGCGCTGGGCTATTACATCAACAGTTTTGGCGAGGACGAAGCGGGAGAACTTTATTTGCTGGGAACACTTCAAAGAGGGCCGAGCGGGAACACCGGTAGTGTGCTTCGCTTGCTGCCACCATAAATTTACGGCAGGTATTCGCTGACGATTCGTCGGCCTAGAGGCGCCAGTTCCACGTGCCATTCGTTGCAGAGGATGACGACGGTCAGTTTGTCTTCGTAACAGCGCATAATATATGTGGAAAAACCGGGGCGACTGCCGTTATGCGACATCGCTTTGTGGCCGTTCACGGTTGTGCCGACGCCCCAACCGAGACCGTAGCTCCAGCCGGTTTGCGTTTTGACGGGTTCGCCGTTTGAAAGTTTTGCACGGGTGATGAGTTCGTCAAAGCTGGACCGTTTTAAAATTTGTTCGGTGTAAAGAGCGGCGTCCCATTTGGCCATGTCGAGAACCGTCGAAGCGATGCCGCCTGATGCAAAAGTGCGGTCAATCTTTGGCGCACGCCGCCAATCGCCGAGTTTGTTGGTCATGTAGCCGACGGCGAAATTGGTGGCGGTCGCCCTGGTGGAAATATGAAAGGTGTTATCCATGTGCAAGGGTTTGAAAATTTTCTCGGCAAGATATTTGTCCCAGCTTTCGCTCGTTTGCTCCGCCAAAGCAAAGGACCAAAGATTGTAGCCGGCGTTGCTGTAGGACCATTCCTTGCCCGGATCGGATTGCAGCGGCGTTTTTGCGATGGCTTCGAACATTTCCGCGTCGCTTGGGTTTGAGCGAAGACCCAACGGATCGTCGCGTTTGAACCCGGCAGTGTGCGAAAGAAGACGTCGGACGGTTACGTTGCTCCAGGCTGCCGGTGTGTTGTGCAGGTATGTTGCGATGGGCTCGTCGAGATTCACTTTCCCTTGCTCCACCAGGAGCATCGTGCCAGCGGCGACAAATTGTTTACTGACGGAGGCGAGTTCGTAAATGGTTTCGGGTGTCGCCGCGATTTTCTTTTCGACGTTTGCGAAACCGTATCCGGCGGTTTTGAGGATTTTGCCGTCTTTGATGATGGCGAGCGAGAGACCGGGAATGTGTTGGCGCTCCATGGCGGCGTGGACCTTGTCGTCGATGGAATCGGCTCGTCCGAGCAAGCAAATCGCAAACAGCCCAAATATGATGAAGGAGCGTTTCATAGAATGGCCTAGTGTAGGATGAGACGTTAGGTATAGCGTCTTGGTAACCAGCTATGACGATAAAATCCGCGCTGATCACGGGTGCATCTACAGGTATCGGATACGAGTTCGCGCACATTCTTGCCGCGGATGGATTCGATGTTGCGCTGGTGGCGCGCAATGAAGACCGGCTGAAAGTTGTCGCAGCGGAGTTGAAACAGAAATACGGACGTGACGCGAAAATAATTGCTGTGGATTTATCCACGCCCGACGCTCCGCGACAAATCTTCGCTCGTCTCCAGGCAGAGAATTTTCCCATCTCAGTGCTGGTCAACAACGCCGG
>JAICXV010000331.1 GCA_025934545.1 Verrucomicrobiia bacterium | reverse complement strand
CTGGGGACATACGACTGAGTTGAACTGTGCTGAGGCTCTTCCATTCCCTCGAAACGCTTCTCAATTTTGCGTGAACGTGCATTTTACAGGATTCGCTTCGGTTCCGCAAACGATAACGGCCACTTACGTCGGCGCGTGCCGCCGCACCGTCAAAAGGTCGTGAAGCGAAAGCCAAATAAGAACGGAGGACGCCGCCAGAAAGACAAAAAAGCCGTACGAGGGATCGTAGAAGTCGAGAGGCCAGCCGACGCCGCGTCCGGCCAGAGACCCGAAAATCATGTTGGATAGGCCCCAAGACGAGCCACGAATCGCCTCATATTCGAGAATGCCCATGTACAGTAAAAGGTTGAGAGAATAGAACAGGGTAGCGACCGCAAGCGACGCGCGCAACGCATGCACCCAACTCCTGAGTGGCTTGGCGATTCGCGCCAGAAACACATCCGCACCACAAAGCAGGACAAACATGAGAGCGACCGCGAATTGCCACCGGAGTTCCGAGAACAGTCGCGGGTTGATGGCAAAGGTGCTAACCCCGCCGAATCCAGCTTTGGGCTGCTCCGGAAAGATGAAGAAATAGCCCCTTAGAGAAGGCAGAGCCAGATCTGAGGACGCCCACGGCAGTAGCAGGGCCGCGAAGGCGGCAGCGACTAGGCAGAACTCCGCGAGCGGTCGGGAAAAAAACTGCTTCAACGCTTGAGCTCCAGTTCGGTCAGCATGAAGTTCCAATGTCTCTCTGTATACCCGACGGGTATACACCAGCCAAAACGCCAGCAAGAAGGCGAACCCGTACAGGTTGGATAGGTAGTTGAAGAGGATGGAATCCGTTAAATGAATGACGTTCTCAGCAAAAGCCGAAAGAAGGCCGCCCCATGTGAGGGCCAGCCCTGCTGTCAAGCCCCAAATAACGAGCCCTTCCGCGGATAGGACCGGCCACTTAATTCTCCTCACGTTCTGTCTGACCGCTACGGTTGAGAAAGTAAAGAACTGAGTTCTCACGAGGGCCAGGGCTGTCGCGCTCTTGTCGTCGTCAGTAAATGCAGTCAACTGCGCTTTGTACGCTTCCTGCTGAAAGCCTAGGATAATCGCGATGGCAACAACGCCCAGGATTACGAACAGAATGATCTCGGCGACAGTCAGACCGTTCACGAACATTTCGCCGCTAGATACCTCTGACGAAAGCTGAATTCGGAAATCGTAGCTAGATTTTCTTTTCGAGTCGTACTCCGAAAGAAGATTTTGCGTATCGAAGTAAGGTTTCCGTGCAGCTTCTGACGAATTCGCCAACACCTCTGGGAAGAGCGCGTTGGACGCCCTCGCTCCTTCGAGGGAGTAGCGTGCTGTCCCCTCGGTGCAGGTGAAAGTGACGTCGATTGCGGGCCCAGCGTGGGCCGACTTGGTGGCTGCGGCCATCGAGGCATTGTTCATTGCCACGAGCTTTTGGCAGTACTCAACATCCACCATTTTGGCGCGCTGGTCACCGCTCAACACAGCCGACCAGACGATCAGCAAGATCACGATCGAGATGAGAAGCAGGGATGCTCTGAGCTTGATCGTCCGCCAAAGCAGTTCTGAAATGCGTTTTTCGTCAGTACCCAGGTCGGCCATGCCGCAGACTTTTGTCGCCCCCCGCCAAATATTCTGATCCGGAATTGGTCCCGCCGTGCGGATGTTAGGCCGCCCTTGTAAGCAAGTCAATCGTGGCCCGGTGTGTCACCGCTTCGGGGTCGTCCCTTTTTCGCGCGCGTATACGCATACCCAAGTAGCGATTGACGCGAAGGCCGCCCCCATCTTATACTTTCGGCTTGAAAATGAAGGCTATGACGGCAACGCGCTATTCTTATTGCAGCTTTACTTACCGCTATCCTTACGGGGTAGCGGCCACGGTGAAGCGCATGCGCGCGGGAGTTGACTGGATGTAACAGCAGAGCGCAGAGAAAGTTCACCGAAATTGGCCGCAAACCTCGAAAAGGGTTTGTGGCTTTTTTTTTTTGCGGTTTTTTTGCGAAGTGGGATTGCTTGTGAAAGGCGCATGCGGCTCTGGCAGTTTGCAGAAACCCAAGGAAAATAAGGGCGGCGTAAAGCCGCCCCTACAAAAACATGGCAAGAAATGGAGTTTTTCAACAAGCTGCTAGAGTCTGTGTGAGAACTCGGAATCATGCCCTCAGCGGCTAAAGCCGGGTTGATTTTGCGTCCGTTACGGCACGGTTGAAACCGTGCCCTGACGAAAAACGCAAGTTGGCACACAGACTCTTTGACCGCAGCGGAGACCTAGAAGGGGGCGAAAGCCGGGTTGATTTTGCGACAGGTACGGCACGGGTCAGTGTAAAAACCGTGCCCTAAAGCCCTGTGCCACGTGCCCAAAGGCAAGAGGGGCAAAAGCCCCACGCTCACAAGACGAGCATGGGGCACCCGTAAAGGCCAAACCTTAAAGCGTGGGCGACCCGGCGAAAAAGGAGAGCAGTGAGTCAATTTGAATTTTGACCGCGATTGTCACGATTAAGAAAATTCAAACGGCCCCACTACCAAAAGGAGAAGTGAGATGACACTGAACGACCATCGAAGAAGGATCGACGAGTTGGACCGCGAGCTTGTCCGCTTGCTGAACCGGCGCGCGCAAATGTCGATTCAGCTTGCCCAGATAAAAAGAGAAACAGGACTGCCTATGCGCGATGAGGCTCGCGAGGAAGATATTCTTCGCCACGCTCAGCGCTACAATCCCGGGCCGCTCGACGCTCAGGCAGTGGCCGCGCTCTTTCAGCGCATCCTCGACGAGTCGCGGCGCGTCACGGCGGAACTGCTGCTCGAACCCGCCGGAAACGCGACTGATTCACAACGAGGCGCACTATGACGTCAGTTAGCGCGGGGTAAGTGGTTAGTAAGGCCCTGTGCCACGTGCCCAAAGGCAAGAGGGGCAAAAGCCCCACGCTCATAAGACGAGCATGGGGCACCCGAAAAGGCCAAACCTTAAGGCGTGGGCCACCCGCCGAATTTATGGGACACAACACTAGCTCAAGCGCGGATTGCGGCGTTGGCGCGCGATGCAGTACACTCGTTGGTTCAACGAACGATTGTGCGACGTATTGGGACGCGTCAAGCCCTGCGTGCAAGTCATTTTTTCGAACACTAGGGAGACTGGTTGAATGCTGGTTGTAATGCAATCCCACGCCACTGAGGAGCAGGTCCGCGCTGTCTGCGAGCGCATTGAATCGCTGGGCTTGCGCGCACACGCGATTCCTGGCTCAAACCGCACGGCCATCGGCATCACCGGAAATTCCGGAGCCATTGATATTGGCTCGCTCGAAGCGATGTCCGGAGTTGTTGAATGCATCCCCGTCAGCAAGCCCTATAAACTGGTAAGCCGCGACGCCAAAGAGGAAAACACGGTTGTGCGCATCCCCACTCCCGCGGGGGAAGTGTGCGTCGGCGGCGCGGCCCTGGCTGTGATTGCCGGACCCTGCGCGATTGAGACTCGCGAGCAGGCCATGGCCGTCGCGCAATGCGTTAAGGCTGCCGGCGCGCATCTTTTTCGAGGCGGCGCGTACAAACCGCGCACGTCGCCCTACAGTTTCCAAGGACTGGGCGAGCCGGGCCTGAAAATTCTTGCGGAAGTGCGCGAGCGATTCGGATTGGGCATCGTGACGGAAGCGATTGATAACGAGAGCATCGATCTTGTGGAGAAATACGCCGACGTGATTCAGATTGGCGCGCGCAACATGCAGAATTTTTCCTTGCTCAAGAGGGCGGGCAAAGCGTCAAAACCTGTGCTTCTGAAGCGCGGCATGTCCGCGACGCTCGACGAATTTCTGATGGCCGCCGAGTACATACTTTCCGAAGGCAATTACCAGCTGATTTTGTGCGAGCGCGGCGTGCGGACTTTCTCCGAGCACACGCGGAACACGCTCGACCTGAGCATCATTCCGGCAGTGCAGTCGCGCAGCCATTTGCCGATTCTGGTGGATCCGAGCCACGGTACCGGCCGACGCAGCAAAGTGCTGCCCCTCTCGCGCGCGGCAATTGCGGTTGGCGCCGATGGATTGATCGTGGAAGTGCATCACGATCCGGACCACGCCCTTTCCGACGGCGCGCAGTCGATCGTTCCCGAAGAACTCGAGCAATTAATGAAAGAAGTCCGCCAAATCGCGTCGGTCGTTCATCGCACGCTCAACTAGCCAGCCCGTGGCCACGCCGTCATCTCTTTTTGCAACGCCCCCGCCACGTGGACGCAACTTCAAGTGGAATATCCGGCTCGTCTTTATTCTGGTGATTCTGCTGGCTATTTCGATCGGCGAAATTGTCCGCGAACATCGCCCGTCG
>JAICXV010000732.1 GCA_025934545.1 Verrucomicrobiia bacterium | reverse complement strand
GAAGTGATCGAGGAAATCGACCGCTTCAAAAGAGAGTCCTCCGAACTCGGTCAAAACGCGCGAACCGTCTCGCGCGCATTGGACGGTCTGCGCGCCAATGGCAGTTTGAACAAAGGCGTCAAGCTCGAGAACGGCGGCAAACTGCGCATCATTTTCCACCAGAACGGCGAATCCAAAACATTGTTTGGAAACAAAACTGTCGATAGCCAGATTGTCGCCGTCGCGTTGCAGGTCCAGGCGGCCGAACCGAAAAGCAAAGTGGTCCTCGTCACCAAGGACATTAACCTGCGCATCAAGGCCGACGCCGTTGGTTTGCAGGCTGAAGATTACGAGAACGACCGCGTTTATCTGCACGATCTCTACACCGGCATGATCGACTTGCAGGTGCCCCCGGAAAAAATTGCCAAGTTTCGCACCGAAAGTGAATTGGACCTCAACGGTTACGGAAAATATTTTCCAAACGAATATTGCACGCTCGTCGATCAAACGAATCCGAAGCGCACGGCGTTGACGAAGGTCGACCCAACCGGAACGCGCCTGATTCCTATTCTGGACGTGCGCGAAGGTATCTGGGGCATCAAACCGCGTAATCGCGAACAGCATTTCGCGTTCGACGCGTTGCTCGATGATCGCATCAAATTGGTCACGTTAATGGGCAAAGCCGGCACGGGAAAAACTTTGATGGCCATGGCCGCCGGTTTGAAACGTACCGTCCTCGACCGCGAATTTCGCCGGCTCGTCGTCGCGCGTCCGACCATTTCGATGGGCAAAGAACTCGGCTTCCTGCCTGGCACGCTCGAAGAAAAGTTGAACCCGTGGATGCAGCCGATTCACGACGCGCTGGAATTGCTCAGCGATCTCAATATGGGCTCCGACCATCGCCGCAGCGCGGACCTGATGCGTTCCGGCACAATCGTTGTGGAAGCGTTGAGCTACATTCGCGGTCGCAGCATCGCCAATCAATTCATGGTTATCGATGAAGCGCAGAACCTGACGCCGTTGGAAGTGAAGACGATTATTACGCGCGTCGGGCAGGGGACGAAGGTGGTCTTCACCGGCGACCCTTACCAGATCGATAATCCGTATGTCGATTCGTCATCGAACGGTTTCAACTACATCATCAGCAAATTCCGTCAGCAAACCATCGCCGCGCATATCGAGCTGCAGAAGGGTGAACGGTCGGAGTTGGCTGAACTTGCGGCGAATATTTTGTAGCCAACTTCGGATCTTCAATTACGGCAGTTGCGCTCCCAAATTGGGAGGAGCAACTCGCGCGCGAGTTGTAAATCAGAAAATCTTTCGAATAGGTTTTAAATCACTGGCTAGGTTTTCGGTGCATCTCTAGAATCCGCCGTCGTGCTAAATTTGTCCGCGCTAAATCCGCCGCAACGTACCGCTGTCCAGACCACGGAAGGCCCGGTGTTGATCCTTGCCGGCGCGGGCACGGGCAAGACACGCGTCATCACTTTTCGCATCGCTTACCTGATCGAAAAAGGTGTGCGGCCGGACAACATTCTGGCGGTTACGTTCACCAATAAAGCGGCGCGTGAGATGCAAGAGCGCGTTCGGCATACGATGGGCAAGCTCAAGAATCGCGATGCGGAAAACGGGGAGAAGCCGTTACGACCGACGATTTGCACGTTCCACTCTTTGTGCGTCCGCATTTTGCGCCAGCACATCGACAAGCTTGGTTACAAACGCAATTTCGTCATCTACAGCGAATCCGAGCAGCTTGGTGCGATCAAAAAAATCCTTAGCCACTTCAATGACAAATCCAGCAAGGTCGATCCCGCCGATGTGCTTTCCTTACTCAGTCGTTACAAGAACGCTGGCGAGAATTCAAAAGCGTTCGCTGAGCCAAATGTTGCCGCGCTTGCCGAGCACGTTCGCAAACGTTACGAATCGGCGCTGCATGCTTGTAATGCCGTTGATTTTGAT
>JAICXV010000618.1 GCA_025934545.1 Verrucomicrobiia bacterium | reverse complement strand
GGAGCAGACGGAATTGTCAGCGCCAAACAGCCAGTTCGTATCGACCGAGCCGTCGGCGGATATGTGCGCGATGTAAGAACAGGAGTTCGTGCCGATGTGGGTGAACTCACCGCCAAGGAACCAGCCGCCGGCTTGGTCGTCGATGGCGGCGAGGACGCGACCGTCGATTTTTGGAAACGAGCTCGCGCGGTTTCCGGTCGAAAGATCAACTGTGCAACCGCCGCCGAAGTTAAAGCCGACGTAATGAAAATCGCCCCCGATGTAAACCAGACCGTTCGTCTCGAGAATGCATCGGACTGGAGCGTCGGTCGTCCAAAATTCGGGACGAGGCGTTAACGAGTTCTGCGCATGGACAAGGGCGCTGCAGAAACAGACAGCGACTGCCAGTGAACGCAAACCCATAGACGAGCAGTTTAGTTTCCGGCGACACGTCAAGCATCCGTGGCAAAACGTAAAATGACGTGAGGATTTCCTACGAGTCTGACGTCGTAGCGAGCAGCACAATTATTCTCGGCGGCGTTTATTATCGCTCCACAGGACGTTGACGAGGAACCAAAAACCGCCGGTCGCGGCGAGCAGGAACAAAAGCATCGCCAGGCCCGGGTAACCGAAAATGGTGAAGCGCGTATCGACCTGCATTAGCAGAGCCGCGCCAATGATCAAAGCGGCCAGGACGAGCCCGGTAGAAATTCGGTTCGCAACTTTTTGGAACCCCTCCATGACGAACTGTGTTTCGGCCGGCCGGACGTTGACGTTGAGTTCGGCGTTGCCAAGGGCGTCGAGGATCTTGTTCACGCGACCGGGCAATGAGCTGATAAATTCTTTGCCTTCGAGCAAAGCGGAATAAGCGCGGCCTTCGCTGAGTGTGTCTTTCATGCGGCGATGCATGAGATCGTTCGCATGTTTGCGCACGGCCGCGTTCGGATCGAAATTCGGCGCGAGCAGGCGACCGACTTCGTCCAATTGTAACAGTGTTATGCCCAGGAGCGTGAGTTCCGTTGGAACGCGCAGGCCGGAGTCGGCGGCGGCGGAGCTGACGCTGAGCATCATTTTGCCAACGTCCATTTGTCCGAGACTGGCGTCGCGTTGGTCGGCGACAAGTTGCGCGATTTTGTGGCGAAAAACCATTTCATCGAAATCATTGCGTTGTTCGCTGATGCGGATGGCCATCTCGGCGGCTTCGTCACTGTTGCCTTCGGCGACAGCGAGGAGAATTTTCAGCAGCGCTTCCTGTGTCGTCGCGGACGTGTGACCGACCATGCCGACGTCGAGCAATGCGATGCGATTGTCGAGGGTCAGGAAAACGTTGCCGGGATGCGGGTCGGCGTGGAACAGGCCGTCGACGAGCACTTGTTTTAGATAGGCGCGAAACAGTTCGTCGGCCAGGGCCATGCCGTCGAGGTCGGTGCGCACGACCGGATTCAGGCTGGTGATTTTGCTGCCCTCGATGAATTCCATCGTGAGCACTTTGTGCGTGACATAGTCATCAATCGGCGCGGGCACGATGACGTGCGGAAATTCGGCCAGATGTTTGCGCAAACAACGCATGTTGGTCGCCTCGCGGCAATAATCGAGTTCGTGCGCGAGTGTTTGTTCGAGTTCGTCGAGCGTCGCTTCGAGATCATAACGCGCGCCAAAATCGGTGTGACGCGTCATGAAATGGGCAATGTGACGCAACGCATCGAAATCTTCGGCGATCTGATTTCGGATATGCGGACGCTGAACCTTCACGACAACCTCGCGGCCATCGCGCAAGCGCGCTTTGTGAACCTGGCCGAGAGAGGCGGCAGCGATGGGCTCGGGATTAAATTCGGAAAATAGCTTGGACATTTTCGCGCCCAGTTCGGCTTCGACGATGTGCTCGGCTTCTTCAGATGAAAACGGAGCGACGTCGTCCTGAAGGCGCGCGAGGGCTTTGATATAGCGCGGCGGCATGAGGTCCGGCCGGCTGGAAAGGAGTTGGCCGAGCTTGACGAAGGTGGGGCCCATGCGTTCGAGGTCTTTGGGTAATTGCTCTGGATCGGCGCCGGCGTGGCCATCGTTTTCATCGCTGGACTCTGCGATTGGCGAAGTGATGACGGGCCGACCGTAACGGTAGTAAAGAAGGCCCAGGTCCTTGTAACGTTTAAGATGATGCCCGGAAAATCGCATAAAGCCTGTTGCCCTCTGCATTAAGGTAGCGCGTGAGGTGGAGGAATTCAAAGCGGCTGAGTGAGTAGGTGACTCGGCGAGTAGGTGGGTAGGGGAACGCAGGCGGCGATTTACGATTTGCGATTTGCGACACAAGGGGACTTCGAATGGCGGCGGATTAATTTTAAAGCGGTACGAAACGGTATTAGGTGCGAATAGGTGCGTATGAACGAGATTGGGTTCGAGACACGAATTGGAGGAACTGAAGGCGATTGTGCGGAACCGATAAAGTTAGTTTTTGCGTAATCGGCTGTCGGTTCGGTGGTTGTGAATTTGGATGAGCCATGACCTAGGCACAAAAACGCACCGAAAATAGGGGTGTTGAAAAGAGTTAAGTGTAACTCCGTGTGAGACTTACCGAAATTAAGGTCGGTTTTTAAAAAGGTTTTTTTGGTGGCAGTGGACGGCAGCCAGTGACAGTGGGTGGCAGCCAGTGACAGTGG
>JAICXV010000123.1 GCA_025934545.1 Verrucomicrobiia bacterium | reverse complement strand
CAGCGGCAGAACAATCAGCGCCGGCTCGGGCAAAACCCGCGGCAAAGTCGTCCCCCGCGAAAACCGCTCCGCCCCAACTCGCCGTCCATGGCGAAACTGACCGCGGCCTGCGTTTTAATTTTCGCGGCGTGCCGCTTGAAACAGTGTTGAATTATTTGAGCGACGCCGCCGGGTTCGTCATTATTCCCGAGGCCGACCTCAAGGGCAAAGTCGACATCATCAGCACTCAACCGTTGAACAAACAGGAAGCCGTCGACCTGCTCAACACTATCCTCGCCAAGAACGGTCTGGCCGCGCTTCGCAACGGCCGGATGCTCACCATCATCAGCCAGGACGAAGCGAAGAAACGCGACATCCCCGTGCTTAGCGGCTCGGAACCGAATGACATTCCAAAAAGCGACAACATCGTCACCCAAATTTTGCCGATGCATTCGCTCAATGCGGCGCAGTTAGCCAAAGACTTGTCCTCGCTCGTTCCCGGCACCGCGACGCTCACCGCCAACGAAGCAGGTAATGCAATCGTGATGACTGGAACGCAAACGCAAATCCATCGCGTTGCCGAAATCATCAAGGCACTCGATTCTTCGAGCATTTCGTCCGTGCGCGTTTTTGCGTTGCAATACGCAGATGCCAAAACGCTCGCGACTGTTATCAAAGATGTTTTTACGACTCCGGCTGAATCGGCTCGCGATGCGGCGCGCAACTATTTCCGCATGCGTTACGGCGGTGGAGGTGAAGAAGACAGGGGCAGCTCGCATGACTCAAGCGCGACCCGCGGCAGTGGAAACAACAAGGTCACCGCGGTGGCCGATGACTACAGCAACTCCATTATCGTCAGCGCCTCGGACGATTTGATGGCGACAATCGAAAAGGTTGTTAAAGAAGTCGATCAACCAATTGAGGATGTCAGCGCCGTGCGCGTGTTTCGTTTGAAGTACGCGGATGCAGGGGAAATGGCAGACCTTCTCAACAACCTGTTTGGTGAGGACAACAAAACCGACGAAAATAATCGGCCGCGTTTTTCATTCTTTAGCCCGCCGCAACCAAGCTCCGGTTCATCCGGCAACGAGAGCGCGCGCCAGAAAAAACAAGCCAAAGTCAGCGCCGTGGCCGATCGCCGGACCGGTTCCGTTGTCGTGACCGCTTCAAAAGTCATGCTGGAACAGATCGCAAAAATGATTGAAAACCTCGACGCCGATCCGGCACGAAAACAGAAAGTTTACGTCTACTCGTTGGAAAATGCCGACTCGCAACAAGTCGTGCAAGTGCTCCAGGATTTGTTCTCGACGACGATGACGACGAGCCAGCGCAGCGCTCAACAGCAAAGCTCCGACGCATTGAGCCAACGCCAATTGCAAGCCGCGCAACAAACCACCACCACGCCGAGCTTTAACATCGGCACCGGTAACTCCGGCGGTGTTCGCGGCGGCCAATAATTTAGAAAGAAAACCAATATGATAGCGAAATTGCATAAACGTTTTTGGATGTTCATGGCGCTTTGCATCGCCATTGCGCCAGCCGTCCACGCGCAGCGCTCCAGTTCCTCCGGCTATTCCGGTTCCAGCGGCAGTTCGCGCGGCGGCTATGGCGGCAGCAGCGGATCCAGCTACGGCTCACGTGGCGGTTCAAGCAGCGGCACCAGTAGCGGCACGCGCGATTATCCGAATAGCACGATGATTGGCGACGCATTGATCACGGCTGACCCGGAAACGCGCCGCCTCATCGTCATCACTGACGAGCAGACGCAGGAAAATATCAGCCAGGTCATCTCGAATCTCGACCGGCCCAAACCGCAAGTGTTGATTAAAGTCGTGTTCGCCGAAGTGACTTATAATAATTCGCTGGATGTCGGACTGGAAGGCAGCGTCACCCATGGATTTGGCGGATTGGCTGGCGCGATTACGAATTTCGGCGTTGGCACCAATGGCTCAATTATTCCGACCGGTATCACGCCCGCCGCTCCGAATACAGTTATCGGCGGCGGAAGCAGTTTCGGTCTTGCCCAAGCCGCTGGCCCGGTGGGCGGCGCCTTCGCCACATTGACCGGCCAGGATTACACCGTCACCCTCAAAGCAATCGCTTCCAAAGGCAAAATTGAAATCCTTTCGCGTCCATCGATTCTCGCGCGTAACAATCAAAAGGCCAGCATCGTCGTCGGCCAGGAAGTCCCGCTCATCACGGGCGTCAATTACGACACCTTTGGCCAGCAACACAACGCCATCACGTATCAAAATGTCGGCATCATCCTCGACGTCACGCCGTTCATCACCCCCGAAGGCATGGTCGAAATGATTTTGAAACCGCAAATTTCTTCGGTGAATCACGACCCAAGCCAGGCGGTCGCAATTGCCGGTGCCTCCACCAATGGCAGCGCCGTTTTTTCGCCCGTCATCGACGTTCGCGCCGCCGACACCGTCGTCGTTACGCCGGACGGCAACACCGTGGTCATCGGCGGTTTGATGCAAAACAGCCGGACCACCACCGACAGCAAAGTTCCGATCCTTGGCGACATTCCGCTCCTTGGAAATCTTTTCAAACACAAAGTGCAGTCCGATGTTAAAACTGAATTGTTGATTTTTCTGACGCCCTACGTCGTGCAAACGCCGCATCAACTGGCGATGATGTCGACCAGCGAAACCACTCGCACGCAACTGGCGCCAAAAGCGTTCACGGAAAAAGAACTCAACCAGTTCCTCGACAACGTCCAATTGAAACAACGCGACGAGGAAACCAGCAAGAAATCCCGGCATTCGAAGAGCTCAACTTCTGCCTCCCCTCGGGACCAGGAATAACTTATTCATAACGCATGATCACCCGGCGCAATTGGCTTGTTTACGGCGTTCTGCTTGCGCTCTGGGTTATGCTTTTGGGGTGGCAGATCGCTGAACACATGCGCGTCCAACGCAACGCGCATGCCGCGCTCATTCATCGCGCGGAGGATATTTCCAACACGCTCGGTTTGGTCATGCGTTCGCAACGGCGCTGGAGCGGAACCATCCGCAAGGAACGGCTCGAAGAAGCCATGAGCGTGCTCATCAAGCCCGGCGAAATTGAAGCCATCGCCATTCTCAACGGCGCGGGGGATGTTGTCGCGGCCGCCGGCGAACCTCTCGAATTGCAAACCAAAGGAATGGTTGCCGGCGAATATTGGGACAAAGACAATCTCGTCGTCATGAACCTCGTCGACCTTGGCACAAACATGACGCACGACCTCGAGAGCACTAATGTTACCGTCGTCTTACCCGAGGATCAGCGCACTCAAATCTTCAACCGTAGCAACCGGCCTCCCCGCTCCGCGGAAACAACGAACGCCGTGCGCACGACCAACGCCAGCGGTTTTGTCTTTCGCGGTCCGCGCGGCACGAACGAATTTCCAAACTATTTTCGCCGGCCGTCATGGATGAAAGAAGACGATTACAAAAACATTATCCAAAAACAGGGTGTTCACAGTTTCGCAGTTGTTCTCTCCACTGATCCTATCGACGCGGCTTCGGCGCAGGATTTATGGTTGCGGCTGACGATGGTTCTGCTCGCGACTTTGGCTGCGGTCGGCGGGTTCCTCGCCTGGCGAAACGTCGCAAAAACATCTGAACTCCAGCTCCGGCTCGTCCGCGCCAGCGAACTCAACTCGCACTTGAAAGAAATGAACGTTGCCGCCGCCGGCCTGGCCCACGAGACACGCAACCCGCTCAACATCATCCGCGGCCTCGCCCAAATGATTTGCAAACAAAGCGATGTTTCGCCGGAAATCGCCAAAAAGACCCGCGACATCATCAACGAAGCCGACCGCCTCACCGCGCAACTCAACGAATTTATCAACTACTCACGCCCGCGCGAAGTGCGCCGCGCTACGGTCGATTTGCAGTCCGTCTTTTCTGAAGTCGTCCGCGCGCTGAACTACGACATCGAAGAAAAGAAAATCACTCTTCAACTGCCCAACGAGCCTTTCAAGATTCAGGCGGACGAACAATTGTTGCGCCAGGCTTTGTTCAACCTTGTCCTCAACGCCGTTCAAGCCGTCGACAAGGGCGGCAACATCGACCTGCGTTTCGGCAAAACGACGCCGACGGACGGCTACATCGAAATCCGCGACAACGGTCCCGGCGTGCTACCCGAACATCGCACCGAAATTTTCAAACCCTATTTCACCACCAACGAAAAAGGCACCGGCCTCGGCCTGGCCGTTGTTCAACAAATTGTTCTCGCCCACGGCTGGGAAATCGCTTCCTTGCCCAACGAACCAAAAGGCGCGCTTTTCCGCATCGACCATGTTAAACTTCCCGGCGCGTGAGAGACTCTTCGTCAACACCGCAGGCAAAACCTCGCATCCTCATCGTCGATGACGACGCGGGCCAGCGCAGTTTGCTCGATTCGTTTCTCGGCGGGCAAGGCTTTGACACGGTTGCCGTCGAATCCGGCGAACGCGCTCTCGACGTCCTGCGCAAAGGCGCGGTCGACATGATGGTTTCCGACGTTCGGATGCCCGGCATCTCCGGTTTGGAAACGCTTCGTCTCGCGCGACATGAACACGCGCGCCTTCCCGTTTTGTTGGTGACCGCGTTTGCCGATATTCGCCAGGCAGTCGACGCCATGCGCGATGGCGCGGTAAATTATTTACCAAAACCAATCGACCTCGACGAACTGCTCGCTTCGGTCCGTCACGCCACTGGTCTTTCCCAAAATGCGCCGCGCAAATTCAGCGGCACGCGCGAGCTTCCGCCGCACGTCATCGCGCAAAGCCCACTCATGCACGCCGTCTTTCGCGATGTTGCTTTGATTGCTCCTTCGGAAAGCCGGATTCTCATTACGGGCGAAAGTGGCGTCGGCAAAGAAGTCATCGCTGACGTCATCCATGCCTGGAGCAAACGCGCCGACGGCCCGCTCGTCAAAGTCAATTGCGCCGCCATTCCCGAAACACTTTTGGAAAGCGAACTTTTCGGCCACGAAAAAGGCTCGTTCACCGGCGCATCCGCCCAACGCATTGGCCGATTTGAACAGGCCCAGGGCGGCACGATCATGCTCGATGAAATTGCCGAAATGTCGCAGGGCCTTCAGGCAAAACTTTTGCGCGTGACCCAAAACGGTTCCTTTCAACGCATCGGCTCCAATACCGAACTGCGTTCCAACGCCCGCATCCTTGCCGCCAGCAATCGCATTCTCGAAGAAGAAGTAAAAAAAGGACGGTTCCGCGAAGATTTATTTTACCGCCTCAACGTCGTGGAAATGAACATCCCGCCCTTGCGCGAACGTCCCGAGGACATTTTGCCACTGGCCCAAAAATTCATCGAAGAATTAACGGAAGGTCGCGCGCGCTTTTCCTCAGCCGTCGGCGAATTGTTGCAGCACTATCCCTGGCCCGGCAACGTTCGCGAATTGCGCAATGCCATGGAACGCGCCGCCCTGCTCTCTCGCGGCGAAATGATTTTGCCGGAGCATTTGCCGATGCGCGTCCGGTCTTCGACCGAACCCGCGCCCGTGCCCGTTATCGACGAACAAAAGCTCGACGATATCGAACGCACCGCCCTGCTCCAGACGCTCAAGAAGCACGATTATAACCGCACGGAAACCGCCAAAGCCCTTGGTATCAGCCGTCGCGCGCTGATTTATAAACTGCAACGCTTGCGTGAATTGGGCTATCAGATAGACTCTCCAGCGTGACATCGCTTCAGCGGACTGCTCTCACCAATGCAAATTGCGAAGTCGCGTCGGACGACCTGACGCGAACTCTTTACGCGTCCGACGCCTCGCTTCATCAAATCATGCCGAGCGCCGTCGCTTTCCCACGCACAGCGCAAGAAGCCTCGTCGGCAATCAAAGCCGCCGTTGAGTCCGGTGTGTCGATCACGCCTCGTGGCGCCGGCAGCGGGCTCGTCGGCGGCGCAATTGGCGACGGTCTGATTATCGATTTTTCGAAATACAATCGCGAGATTACCAACATCGACGTCGAACGGCGCACGGTGCGCGTCGGCGCCGGCGTTGTTCTGGATCAACTGAACGCTGCGCTAAAGCCGCACGGCTTTTGTTTCGGCCCTGACGTCGCTACGAGTGCTCGCGCGACCATCGGTGGAATGATCGGTAATAATTCCTCCGGCTCGCACTGTCCGTATTACGGCTGCACCGCCGACCACGTTCGTTCAGTCGAAGTAGTTTTGGCTGATGGCGCCATCGAAACACTCGGTTTCAACGGCACCGATTCACCGCGCAACTATCAACTCAAGAAAATGGTCTTCGCGCGCAAACCGGAAATCGAAGCCAACATGCCGATGGATTTGCTTAAGCGTTGGCCGGGTTACAGCGTCGAACGATTCCTCAAGGAACCGACGCAATTCAATCATCTCCTCGCCGGTAGCGAAGGCACGCTCGCCGCGATGATTTCTGCTGAGCTGAAAATTTCGCCATTGCCCAAACGCAGAACCCTCGGTGTTGTTTTTTACGCGAGCGTCGAAGAAGCCATGCAAGGCACGGTCGATTTGCTCGATCTCAAGCCCGCCGCCATCGAACATGTCGATGACGTCCTGGCAGATCAAACCAAGGGCCAACTCGCGTTTAAGGCCGCGCGCGACTTGCTTGAGCTGGATACCAAGCCGTGTAAAGCGATGCTCTTCGTCGATTTCTTCGATGAAACCGGCGAGCAGATCGCAGAGTTTTCAAAGCGCAAACTAGGTTTGCGTACACTGTCGGCGACCGATCCTGCAACCATGGCTCTTGCTTGGAACATGCGCAAAGCCGGCCTGTCGCTCGTCACCGGTTGCAGAGGGGCGAGCAAGCCCGTCACCACAATTGAAGACGCTGCCGTCCGCCCGCAGCAGTTGCCGGCATACTACAAAGCGGTTCGCGGAATTCTGGAGAGCCGGAATTT
>JAICXV010000404.1 GCA_025934545.1 Verrucomicrobiia bacterium | reverse complement strand
CTTGTTAGCCGTCGCTGACATCAAATACTCGATCGCTTCGCCAGTCCGCGCATCGTGCAATTCATAATCAGTCGGCGCCTGGATGTTGCGCGCTTTCTTGACGATGCCTTCGCGAGTCACAACCCGCTTCGGCGGCGGCTCGTTCGAAACTTCTGGCGCAGTTGGCGGCGTCGGCTGTGGCGTTGTCGCAACAGCTTCGCCTGGGTTCGCCGGCGGAGTCGGCGTCGGCTGTTCATTCGGATTCGCCGCAACTGGATTATTCCCTTCCGGCTGCACCACCACCGGTTCAGGCGCGGTTACTGGAGGAGTGGTGGTTGGCGGAGTAGTCGTCGCCGCAACCTCGGCCGCCGGTTGAACGTTCAGGTAATCCGCCGCAACATAACCAACCGCATTGGACGGCGTCTCGATTTCAATCCAACCCTTGTTCTTCCGAATTTCCTTAATGGGCGTCCCTTTCGCGAGGACCGCCACGCGGCTGTAATTTTCGCCGGGCCCGCCGCGCACGCTCAAATTCTTCGCGACCGTCATCGTTGCCGCATCGACATAATCGCCACTCACCCACACTGGCGTATTCGTCGGCATCACAATCTTCGCCCATTTCGCTGGCTCATCTTTTTTCGGTTTCTTCAACGTAATTTCTTCGAGCACGGAAACCGTTTCGCCCTTGTGCAAACGCGTGATCACTTCGCCGATGAACGAAGCTTGTCCGCGAACATTGACCGCTTCCTGCTTCACCGTCGCGCTGGCTGGCGGATTGTAGACCGAATTACTACCGGTCGATTCCTTCTTCGCCGTGGCCTTCGTCGACTTCGCGCTTTTCGTCGTTTTCTTTTTCTTGGTCGCTTTCGGCTTTTCCGGAGCTGGCGTCGGCGCAGTCGGCTGCGTCGTGCCCGGTGCGGCTGGCGCGGTGGGCTGAGGGGTATTGTTATCTTGCGCCAGGACGGCGGTCGTCGTGAGGGCCGCGATCAGTGCGATGCAAATTTTCGATTTCATAGTTGTCGGGTGACAGAAAATTCAGTCCCGAAGGTTCATGTCGAGCCCAGTAGAGATTTTATTTCCGGTTCTGTCAACGCTCGCCATTTACCCTCCGGCAGTTCGCCAATTTTAATGCGGCCAATCTGCGTGCGTTGCAATCGCAAAACGCGAATATTCTGGCTTTCAAATAAACGGCGGATTTCACGGTTTTTGCCTTCGCTCAATTCCAACTGCACCGTGCTCGCGCTCTTGCTCGATTTCAAAATCATCGCCCGGTCCGCCCGCAACTTTTCACCATCGTGCATGATCCCGACCGTAAACTTCTTCATGGTCTCCGGCTCAATCCGCCCTTCAACCTGCACGATATAAATCTTGCGCACACCATAGCGCGGATGCGTCAACTTCAAGCAGAATTTTCCGTCATTGGTAAGGAACAGCAGCCCCTCACTATCACAATCCAGCCGGCCGACGGTCACCAAATCCGCCCATTCACGCGGCAGCAACTCATTGATCTTCGTCCGATCTTCATCCGCCGCTTTCGTGCAAACAACGCCCGGCGGTTTATTGATCGCAATATACAATTTCTTCTTCGCGCGAATCACCCTGCCGTCCACCGCCACTTTGTCATGCAACGGATTCACCTTCGTCCCAAGTTCCGTTACCGTTTTGCCATTCACTGATACGCGCCCCTCGACAATGATCCGCTCACTCGCGCGCCGCGACGCAACGCCAGCTTCCGCCAAATATTTCTGCAATCGAACCATACCCGAACATAAAGCCAAAGCCCCGCCGAACACGAAAGGGAATTCCAATGCACTGCAGACATCTTTTCTTGAACCACTGCGAAAGACTGGCAACATTACTTACGAAAGGCCGCGAATGAACGACCTCATTTTTCTCATCGAAGACGCTCCAGATGGTGGTTTTACGGCGCGCGCGTTAGGCCAATCCATTTTCACCGAGGCAGAATCATTGGAAGAATTGCGCCAACAGATTCGCGATGCCGTCAAATGTCACTTTGACGAAGGAAAATCTCCAAAAATCATTCGCCTTCACTTCGTGCGCGAAGAAGTCCTCTCTGCGTAACTTCTTGTCTGCGCTACTATGAAGTTACCGCGCGATATTTCCGGCGCCGAACTCGCTAAACTTCTGGTTACGAGAAGACTCGTCAAGTCGGCAGCCACATGCGTCTGACAACCACGCAAAAGGGCGACCATCACATCACAATTCCCGACCACAATCCGCTTAAGATCGGGACGCTTTCGGGAATTTTGAACGACGTCGCGATACACCTTCAAATAACGCGCGACGATCTGACACAGGCTCTTTTCGGCTGATCCGAGCCATTCCATTTGGGCCAAGAATTTAACAATTGACAGAAAACCCACTGCGGGTTTTAATAATCATAAGCAACCTTACTAAAACACTTATGATTACCGCGGAGCACCAAAAGTCCGAGCTCAAGTTGAGCCGCAATGAGGGTCTCAAGCAAGCTTATCCATTGCTCCAGGGCACGATTCGCCAAACGCTCGACGACGCAACCAAAGACCGCTTTACCGAGGACGATTACGAATTTCTCAAATTCCACGGCATTTATCAGCAGGACGACCGCGATAAACGCAAAGTCGGCAAGCAATATATATACATGGTCCGCGGCCGTTTGCCCGGCGGCATCGTCTCGCCCAACGCCTATCTCGCGTTCGACGATGTCGCGACCAAATACGGCAACAACACCCTGCGCATCACCACTCGCCAGGGCTTTCAATTTCACGGCGTGACCAAGGGCACCCTCGGTCCGCTCATGAAAGAAATTAATCAAGCGATGGCCACCACTCTGGCCGCGTGCGGTGACGTCAATCGTAACGTCATGGCTGCGCCGACTCCGGCGACCAGTCCGGTCGTCGACGAAATTCAACGTCACGCCAAAGAAGTTTCCGATGCGCTCCTTCCGAAAACTCGCGCTTACCACGAAATCTGGGTCGAAGGCACCGAGCTCAAGCTCACCGACGACGACGCCAATTTCGTTGACCCCCTCTATGGCAAAACTTATCTGCCGCGCAAATTCAAAGTCGCCTTTGCCATTCCGCCATTGAACGACATCGACGTTTTCACCAACGACTGTGGTTTCATCGCCATCGTCGAGAACAACAAACTCGTCGGTTACAACCTCATCGCTGGCGGCGGCATGGGCATGAGCCACGGCAACGCGCACACTTTCCCGCGCATCGCCGACGTCATCGGTTTTATCGAACCGAATCGCGTCATCGAAACGGCCAAAGGCATCGTCACCATTCATCGCGATTTTGGCGATCGCACCAATCGCAAACACGCGCGCCTCAAATACGTTCTCGAAGAACGCGGTGTGGCGTGGTTCAAACAAGAACTCGAAAAACGCGTTGGTTTCCTCATCGAACCCGCCCGTCCGTATCAGTTCACCAAACAAGGCGACGTTTACGGCTGGCACAAACAATACGATGGCAACTGGTTCCTCGGTTTGTTCGTCGAAAATGGCCGCGTCAAAGATGCGGAAGGTTATCAGCTCAAAACCGGCCTGCGCCGCGTGATGGAACAATTCAAACCCGAGATGCGTTTAACAGCCTCGCAAAACGTGTTGCTCGTCAATATTCCCGAAGCCCAGATCGACGGCATCACCAAGTTGCTCGGCCAACACGGCATTGCGGTCGCGAACCAGGCGTCGATCATTCGTCGCGCCTCCATTGCCTGCCCTGCTCTGCCAACGTGCGGTCTCTCGCTCGCCGAATCCGAACGCGCCATTCCAGATGTTCTCGCGCGCATCGAAAAACTCCTCGCGGAAGTCGGCATCCCGAACGAAGAAATCATCATTCGCATGACCGGTTGCCCGAACGGT
>JAICXV010000166.1 GCA_025934545.1 Verrucomicrobiia bacterium | reverse complement strand
CCGACCGCGCCGTTATCGCATCAATCTGCGTAGTAATACTTTGGTCGGCGTAAGCTGGCGCTATGGAAGCTAACGCCAGGAAAATAATGGGAACGGTTCGAACAATAGCGCGGACGATTTGCTTTTTCATAAGATTTGGACTCACTGGCTATTGCCGGAATATTTGTGCCGGCAAATCGGCGTTAAGTAAGGACCACTTCGTGCAACTAATGGCGCGAAGCTGGCGGGCACGAACAATCGCGCCTCAATTAATCGGTGGGTTTCGGATGCCGATATTGTGCCAAGCAGCTGCAGATAGCTATCGGGCGAAAGCTGGAATTACTTGTCGTGCTACAATTGACAATGATACGGCTTGGTCAGGGTAGTTCCGCCTGCAATCGAATGAAAGTCGAGTTGGTTGTCGAGAGCGGCGATTGATAGACGGCTATTTGCATTCCCGCTTTGCTCGAAGGTTCCGACGCGACTGGTGTGCCATTCCACGGAACCCAATGCACGAGGTCGGCCGACGATTGAAGTTGGTAAATCAGTTCGGAAGTTCCCGGCGCCCAACTCTGAAAACGTACTACCAATGTGTTCGTCACGACAGAGACTTGGATGCCCAATTGCGCGGCGGAGGATTCCCATGGCTCGACGCCGAGTGCATAATCCAGCAGACGCGGATAACCGGCACTGTCCGGCGCGCCCCAATTGATAGGCGCATCGCCGTAATACCGGCGGTACCAGGCTGCGGACGATTGGTCGGTTGCATTATAGAGGGCTAGAACTTGCGCGTCATTCAACGCGGTATTGTAAATTCTCGGCTCGTCAATGATGCCGATGAAATTGCGGGCTTGCGTGTCGAGGCCGATGGTGACGTCGCCATTCGATGTCGTATTGACCGCAAAAGATTTGTTGGTGGTGAAGGTGGTTTCGGGTGTGCCATCCACGTACAACTTTGCGTTAGTGATACTGGTGAAGTTGTTGTTATACGAGCAGGCGATGAAATGCCATTGTCCATCATTGATGATGCGCGTGCCTTCGACGAAGCCACCAGTGATCTCGATGCGCGTGTGGCCGTTTTCCACCAGGAACGACCATTTGTGACCGTTGGAGTTCGGCCCCCATGCGATGACCGGCTGCTGTGCTGTGCTGGTGGTGTTTACCCACGCGGCGACGGTCCTCGGAGAGGCGCCGAGAATGCCGCTGAAGCCGCCGAGATCGACATAACTCGTTCCGTCAAACGCAACCGCCTGGTTCCATTTGCCAGAAACCCATTCTGCGGGATCGTTATTAAAGCCAATCAGATTTCCAGTGTATCCGCCGCTGGCATCGAGCGTCGACAATCCCGACGTTTGATCGAATGGAAACCAAATCATGCCATCGGAAAAATAAACTCCGACGTGCACAGTTGCGGTCGAGACCGTGGCGCCATCGGTGACGGTGTATGAAAATGTGTCGTTGCCGAGGAACGATGCGTTGGGCGTATAAATAATTTGTCCGCTCGCGTTGGTGACGGCATTTCCTGCGAGCGGCGTTCCGACGCTGATGATGGTCAACGGTCCGGGACCAGATCCGGCAATGTCGTTGGCGAGAACGTTGATCGTCACCGGCGTGTTTTGCTGCGTCGATGCAGAGTCGTTCAGCGCGATGGTCTCAGCCGTGCCGTTGGTGGAAGTCCGGGAAAACATCGTGGCAGGCACGGTTTGAGTTGTGGTGCCAGGGCCGGAATATTGAAGTTGCAGTGACGGCGTTCCGGTGGCGTGCTTATAATAAAGTCGAAATGGATGCAATCCGGCCTTGAGCAGAATGCTGTTATAAACCGTCGCGCCAGATCGGCCAAAGTCGTCGTCGATGACATGGGCGTCGTGGATCCACATTTCTGCGCCGTCGTCGTCGTTCAAATAAAACGTGTACGCGCCATCCGCGGGAATGGTGATAAACCCTTCGAAGCTGATTCCATAATTGTCCGGCAACGTTGTGACCGACAGATTGAGTCCCGGCACAGTTCCGGTTGCGACCGGGGTCAGGGCATCGAGGTCCGGGACCCACGGCCACGAGCCGGAATAAACGGCGTAGGCAAGCCCTTGATTGACCAAAACGTTCGTGATCGCCGGCATCGGCTCCGAATCATATGGCCGCGGCGCGCTGGCGTTGGGCATGCGCGCTTGCGCGACATAGTTGCTCAACGCGGACAGAAGCGGCGCATTGGTTGCGAAGGCTGCGATGTTGGTGTCTTCATGCGGATCGTGGACGACGTCGTAAAGGCGGAACGGGTCAGCCGGCGTTTTGATGTTATAGCGCACGGCGACAAAATTGTTGGATCGAACCGATTGCAACTGAGCGCGTGCCGTCACGCCTTTGCGCGCGAACAAGCCGTCCGTGCCGGCATCGACGTCGAACGATCCGTTGTAATTATATTCGAAATACCACACGCCACGACTGCGTTGTGTGCCAGCGCCTGTGAGTGCAGGCAGGAGCGAAACGCCATCTGATTCTCCCGGCGTTGGTTCGCCGACGAGGTCCGCGAAAGTCGGGAGCCAATCCCAAAAAGCGGAGACGGCGTTATTCGTGGTGTTAGCTGCGACGGTGCCGGGCCACCAGGCAATGGTCGGTTCGCGCACGCCGGCTTCCCAGAGATCGCGCTTGATGCCGTCCATGTTCGCCCACGAATCGAAATAGCGCGGGTCGGATTTGTAAGACCCAAAATCGTTTTCATTGGCGGGGCCGTTGTCTGAACTGAAGATGACGAGCGTGTTGGTGTCGATGTTCAAGTCGCGCAACAGTTGCAGCACATCACCGACGCCGTCATCCAATCGCCGATCGATCGTCGCGTAACGCTTCATGGTGTCACTCCAGTTTGTGTTGGTGATCACGGCGTTGAAATAGTTGCTGGTGGTGACGGCATTGGTGTAATCGGGATGAATCCAAGTGTCTCTCGTCGCCGGTGTGGGCAAGAGAGGCCACTGCAAACCGCCGTTCGCGCCTGCACCGGGTGGATATGGCCCGCCTGGCACTTGCAATCCTGAATGCACCGCAGTCGGAGCGAGGTAGAGGAAAAACGGCTGTGCCGGATTGCTCGCTTCGTGGTCGGAAATGAACTTCTTCGCGCGCGCGAAGAAAAGGTCCGTCGAATAAACGTCCGCATATTGAGGCGTGACGTTGGTGTAATTGTAGAACAGCGCGTGATTGGCATCGTGATAATAGACGTGACCGGCAGCGTGATCGATAAAGCCGAAGAACTCGTCGAACCCGTGCTGCAGCGGATAGCCGGGCACGGTGTTCGTGACGTCGCTGTAAAAATCCGCAGGCAGGCTGTTTTGTCCGGCGAGTCCCCACTTGCCGATTGCTTCGCAAAAATAGCCGGCTTGTTTGAGAACAGTCGCCAACGTGTGGTTATTTGGCAGGGCCTTATCGAACTGATTGTCGCGAATGGCGCAATTTCCCTGATTTTGCCCAAGCAAGAGCGAGGCGCGTGCCGGTGCGCAAACGGGACTGGCTGAATAATGCTGGAGGAACATCATCCCTTGTCCCGCCATCGCGTCCAGTTGTGGCGTAGACATTCTCGGTTGCAGCGAAGGCCGGGAATTTTGATAAAAGCAACCTACGTCGCCATAACCCAAATCATCGGCCAGGATGAAGATGATGTTTGGTTTCGTAGAAGCTGCGTGAGCTATCGGCGCGGTTATCGAAAGCAGAGTTACCAAGGCAGACAGGACAATGGAGCGGCACGAGGCGAATTGATTCATAGTCCGTTCCGGAACTCTGTATCAACAAATCCCACGGCTGCCACCATTTCTCTTTGCCGTTTGCTATTGCGCGGCGGGTGCGTCAGGCGTGGTCGCCTGAGCCTGGGTGCCTTCCGGCGGATCGTTTTCTTTTAGCCAGTTGGCGACAGCTTGTTCCCACTCGACGAAATTGGTGCCGTGATCTTCCTGGACGAAAAGCTCAAGCATCTCTTTGGCGTTGGCAGCCATCGGATGCTCCGGCGTTTCCATGATTTTGACGAGGGTATTGAGTTTCAGGTTGTTGTTGCGGTTCAACAAATCGTTCATCAAAACTTCGGCGACGTTGGTCGAGGTGGTGGTGTTCATTAACAAATTGGAAGTGCCTTCGTAATGATCGTCCATGACCATGTTGACGAGGTGCTGGGCCAATTCTTCGCGATGCTCGGCCGGGGTGTAGGGCATCAAAGCGAGGATTTTGTCGGCTTTGCCATTTTCGTTGTCGTCACTCAACAGGATGTTATCGAGATTTTGTTCCCAGGTCGGTGTCGGGTCCGGATCGTCGGTATTGTCAGGGCCCGTGGTGGCTGGATCAGTGGAGTTATTGCCGTTGTTGGCAAGGTCTCCGCTGTTGCTGTTGTCGGTTGGAGCATTGTTGCCGGTGTGGTTGGTGCCGAGGGTTGGCGATTGACCGGTGACAGCAACCGGGGTCGGCAACTGGCCCTGATGCATTGCCCACCAGATGACGCCCGCGGAGACCGCCGCTATCGCCAGGATTCCAAATGCAAAACGACCTTTAGAGGAAATACGCATGTTACGATGATATGATTTTAACCCCGCAGGGTCAATTCAGTTGCGCAGTTTTTCTACGAAGGTTCGAGGCACAATATCGTGCACGGCGGAGACGATTTTGTCCTCGGTCGAATCTGCCAAACGCGTGGGCAGATCGTAATAAACCATCGCGCCGCCGCCTTCGTAACCGCCTTCTTTTAAGATGCGTTTGGAAGGAATGTAGCAGGGGACCTCGTTGGAATAGCCGTTGACCCACAGACGTGATTTGTCGAAATCGGTTTTCAGCCGCAACGAGTAATCGACAACGACTTCGCCACAAAGAAACACCATCGCGAGTTCATCGCCAAAATTCCATTCCTGGACGAGGTAGGGGAGTTGGGTGGGCAATTTTTCACCGCGATCGAGGCGACCGAGATTTTTCTTCGCGTGATAGACAATTGGATAGTCGTTCGGACCTTTCAACGCGGCGCGCGTTTCCCATTCGGCACGGGTTGGCAACGGGGCGAAGTCGAGCGAGATTCGCTTGGCGCGGCATTCGAGTTTTTTGGAAAGCGGATGGAACGGTTGGGCGAGCAGATCGTCAACGGCTTTTGTAATTTCCTGGCCGTGTTGTTTCGCAAAATCGACGGTGCCGCGTGGTGCCGGATTGGCATCAGCACCACAGCCGATGATGGTCATGGCAATGACGCCGGGATGTTCTTTCTCGATATATTCCTGCGCGTAACCGGCCCAGTCGGCGCAGATCTGATTTGGTTCGTGCGACAAGGTGGTGCAATGACACGCGTAGTTGACCAGCAAGGCGCGCAATTCACCGTTCGGACCGGTGACTTTCAAGACGGGCATGTCGTGATCCACCGGGCCGTCTTTAGTGCGGCGATTAGCCGCGAAGGCGGCGGTTCCTTTCGACCACGACAGCGTAGCGAGTTTGCGATCGTCGAGTGCGGCATTTGCCACGCTAACGAGTTTGTCGACGAATTCGCGGGTGTAGCGGTCGATGTGGAGTTGTTCCTCAGGCATCGTTTCCCTGCCAAAGATGTTGTCAGCTGCGCCTTTTAGTTTTGGTGCGGAATGAGTGTGCGAAACGCAGATGGCGAGCTTCTCGTTGCGTATGCCGCGCTTTTCGAGACGTTGGAGAATTTCGTTGCGAACAGTTGCCGGGATTATGCAGTTATCGACCGAGATCAAAACGGCGGGATGCTCGCGATTCCTTCCGATGGCGAGGGCTTTGGCAAAGACGTGTTGTATGACGCCGTCACATTCGGCTTTGCGAGCGAGATAACCGTTGAGGCGAACAGGATAATCGGGAGTGATGTCGACTTTTGCCACGCCGACGCAAAAAGTCTGTTCGTTCGCGCCGATAGACAGCAACGGTAAAAAGCAGATCAATGCAAGGAGTAGTTTCATGTGTTGAGTTTACATAGGACGTTGCGGGACGGGAATAAGATTCAAGGCTTTGCCGGCGGAGGCCAATTG
>JAICXV010000114.1 GCA_025934545.1 Verrucomicrobiia bacterium | reverse complement strand
CGGTAAAAGCATCAGCAGAAACCAAAGCCAACCCACGGGTAAATAGGGGCGTGATTGTCGAAACTTCCAAACGAAGAACGATATCGCCGCGATAACAAGAGCCGACACCAATATGCTGACGCTCGAGGGTTCCGTATGCGGGTAGTATGCCGCCAGATTTGTTGGAATGATTGTTTGAAAAATGTAAGTGGCGGCAGAGCAAACGGCATTTTCAAACCGTAAGTATATTGGCAGGCGGTCCAAAGCTGCGAGTCCTTGCTTTTGCACGACAAGGGTTACTATTCCAACAGCAATGCTTAACGCGACAAAGGGAAGTTTTTCGAAAACGTACGGCGCAAATTTTTGAAAAAACGATCGACGACTATCGGAATACGGAATTCGGTTAAGAGGCCAAAAATCCAGCAGCAACAGCACGGCTGGGACCGTCACGAGCATTGGTTTGGCCATTAAACCCAACGCGAACAGAAGCAAGCTTGCGATGAACCATTTGTCTCGTGGCATCCGAACCCGAGATGCCTCAGAGTTTTCGGCGAAACGCAGATAAGCTAATAAAGTGAGAAAGAAGAAAACGGCGCTGAGGACATCCTTCCGTTCGGCGATCCACGCAACAGATTCTGCACGTAACGGGTGGACTGCGAATATCGCTGAAAGGACACACGCCACAAAGACCGACACCTTAATCCGCAGCAGAAATGTAAACAATAGGATCACAGCCGTGGCGTGCAGAAGTACATTGGTCAGGTGGTGTCCCGCTGGATTCAGACCGAAAATAGTACAATCGAGCATATGCGACAACGTGGTTATCGGAATCCAGTTGTCATTTAGGGGGTGAGTGAAGGCCCACATAAGTCCATGCCAGGAAATGCCCTGCACCACTGCGGGATTTTCATAAACACAACGATTGTCGTCGAAATTCAGAAATTCGAAACTCAGGGCTTGGCCAAAAACGACGAAAACAATCGAAACTAAAACTATGTAACATGCGATACGCGACCGAACATTTTTATTTCGAATTTGCAACGGCCGTAGGGTACCAATTCCTAGCGATGTAACAAGATGGCAATGCACAAGGCGGGCTAAACTCCCAGTCGGTGAGTAGATCGACGAGTTCTAACAAGGACATATCCAGATTTCCGATGCTAGTGCCCGACATCACGGGCTACATACATGGTATGTCGGACCTAGCGGTCATTACGTACTGACTTGTATGGCTCAACCGCGGCACGACTAGCTCCCCAACGTGTCGCGGGCTACCGCCCGACTTAACGGGCTTTCCTTCGGCTATCGGGTCGCAGTCCACTTAACCAGTGTCCTTTAACCAAATCCCGTTAAGTCGGGCGCTACGGACTAACCGTCCGAAGCCCGCGACACGTTGGGGGACTGGTTTTGAAGGAGGCGCTATCGCACCGACGACTGCGTTCGCTATCGCGGCGTGTTCACGCTTGAAGCGTGGAATCTACGATTTCGCGAACGCGATTCGACGACCGTTGGCGCGCGCCATTGGCACGCGGCGAGAGAGTCGTATCATCAACGAACTGCACGGGCACCGGAGACTGATCGCCTAAGAGGTGCTATTCCACTCCGCCGCTCTTCCGCAGTAATTCCGCCGCTTCGTCATGATGCCACTGCTTGGCACGGGTCAGCGGCGTTCGGCCCTCAGCGTCCCGTGGGTTAACTTTAGCTCCGTGTTGTACTAACATCGTGATTCCGGCCATGCATCCGCTTTGCGCCGCGAGATGGATAGGCCGCGTATCTCCTTCTGCTTTCGCTTCAATCTTCGCGCCCTTCGCCAACAAAATATTAATCACGTTCGTACGGCAGTGGCTGACCGCCAAATGCAATGGAGTCAGCCGGTGGTCTTCTGTCAGATTTACATCGTTCGGGCGCTCGGCGAGATCGGCGACGAGCTTAGCCTCATCGCCATCGATTGCGTATTGATGGATCGCCCGGTACTCGCTTCGAGGAGGTTGGCAGCCAAAAGCAAATAGTGCGCAGAATACAATAATGACGAACTGCTGCATGCATGCCCTTTGAAAAGTTTGCGACTTCGTAGCATTCATTGGTGTTTGGCCGTCATTGAAGCAACGGTCCGAACTTCGGATGCGTCGAGTCGGCGCCGTGCTGTTTCATGTTCTCTACTACGTCCGCGAACCCCTGCTGCAGCGCAGTATCGCGCGGAGGCCGAACGACGACCTGCGGCGCTGGCGGACGCTTTGCCAAATATTCGTTTACAGGCGGAGGCGCAGGCGTGTCGTACTGCGGATTAGTAAAATCAAGAACGTGAGACAAACTTCCGACAGCACGTGCATCCACGTCTGAAGAATACGACCCGCCTCCGTACTTCTCTCCCAAGAGCTTGAGCAGTGATGTATGATCAAGCAGATTGTGACTCACGCCGCCGCGGGCAACAAACGGCGATACGATGTATGCAGGGGTTCGCACGCCCAAAGTCTCGAAGGGAATCGACCATCTGGCTCCATCCGGGGGATGAGTCGGGATCGCCGGCGGACGCACATGGTCGAAAAAGCCGCCATGCTCGTCGTAATCTATGACCATGAGCGTGCTCTTCCAAAAGTCCACGTTGGCGATGACCGCGTTGTACACCTGCATCAGAAATTCCTGCCCGTCGCTGACTCCCGCCGGCGCATGATCGTCCGTGCTCCGCCCCCAGCGCGGGGCGTCGCCATAGGTCGGCTCGACGAAGATGACATCGGGCAGGTCGTCAGGGGGCGTATTCTGCAAATCGCCCGCCAGGTCCTCGAATTTACGGAAGTTGTCGCCGAAGAGCACGGGCGCAAGCCATTTGGGCATCATCGCGAAAAACGGTATTCCTTGGTGATACACGCGCCACGTCACCTTCCGCTGGTTCAGCCAATCGTATACGAGGTCCTGGTTTGGCAGCGGGGATTGATTTAACGCAATCATCGAAGCGCCGCCCATCGCCATAAGCCGGTTCGGCTGCGTTCCTGCGGGAAGGGCGCTGAACCACCGGTCGCATATGGTAAAATTCTGCGCGAAGAAATGGGAGATAGGGACCTCGTAGGCGCCGAAATATCCCATGACAAGCTTCCGCACGTTCGGATCGTCTGACACTTTAGGCGGAATCGCGCCCACGAAGCCGTTCATCGGGTAGCTGTTGTCCTGACGAGGGTCGATCTGAGCGGCTATGTTGTCTCGCTCGTGCGGCGGGTCGAACTCGGGCGGCAGCCAATAGGGATTGGTGCAATGAAATGGCTGATTGGCCTGCGCCTTATCGTAGTTCGTGAATTGGCTCAGCCAAGCGGGATCTATTTTCTGGCCGTCGACGTCCCCACGAGCAAACGGAGCCAGGCTGAGATACCCGAGCATGTGATCAAAGGAGCGATTCTCCATCATCACAATGACGATTGTCTTAATGTTATCCAAATCAACCATAGCAGATCAAACGGATGACAGTCACGACGCCCGAATGTTGTCAATAAAAGCGCGAAAAGAGTCAAGCGAAACCTCAATACCGTAATAGGAACAGTTCCTTCCCACTCAGTTGCATCAATAAGAACAGGGCTAAATAGTGTTTGCGCTATCCGGCAAAGGTTCACTCCTTTTGCAAAACTAGTCATGCGATATGCTGATTGCATTATGAACAACACAAAAAAACCAAAGGAGAGCGCCTCGAAATATTCCGAGGCGACACCGATAGAAAAATTAGTGACACTGACCGGAGTAGGCCTCGGCTTGCAGCGCGACGCCAACAAAAAGCTGCAGGCGATCTCCGAGTCAATCGATTCGATTGCCATTGGCGTTAAGCTGCTTATCGACAAGGAAAGTTCCACCCCGAACGCCTGACCCGTTCGGGTTCCGGGACCAGCCGCCATTACCTCGACAGCTCGCACCTCACGGCGTTTGCTCGTCGTTTTTCACCAGGAGTGGCGGCTGGTCCCGCAATCATGAACGACGAACCGCAAATCTTGATCGGCAACCGCCACGGATGGGGCACTGAAGTGCCCTTCGGCATTTCCGCTGCCGATCACCGGCATCACGTCTATATCATCGGCAAAACCGGTTCGGGAAAAACAACGCTGCTTCGGAATTTAATCATTCAGCACATCGCGCACGGGCACGGCGTCGGATTGATCGACCCGCACGGCGACCTTGCGGAAGACATTTTGAATAGCATTCCGCCGTCGCGAGCCGACGACTTGGTGTATTTCAATCCGTCCGATCTTGAATTTCCGATTGCGATGAATCTTTTGGCCGGCGTTCCGCAGGACGACCGCCATCTTGTCGCATCCGGCATCGTTACGGCCTGCAAAAGCATCTGGCATGACTCGTGGGGACCGCGCCTCGAATATATTTTGTATAACGCGGTAACCGCGCTTCTTGATTGTCCAAACGCATCGCTTTTGGGCGTGAGCCGGATGCTTACAGACGAGGCGTATCGCGCCTGGGTGATACGGCAGATCCAAGACCCGTTCATTCGCGAATTTTGGGCGAGCGAATACGCGAGCTACGACATCCGATTTCAGCGTGAAGCAATCGCTCCGATTCAAAACAAGATCGGTCAGTTCCTGCTAAACCCAGTCATTCGAAACATATTAGGTCAGGTAAAACGCACTGTGGACATTCCGTTTGTGATGGATAACAGCAGGCTTTTCATCGCCAATCTCGCGAAGGGCAAGCTCGGATACGACAAGGCAAATCTGCTCGGCTCGCTGTTCGTGACGCAGTTCCAACTTGCGGCGATGGCGCGAGCAAACATTCCTGAAAGCGAACGCCGAGACTTCTATTTGTTCATTGATGAATTCCAAAACTTTTCCACTGACGCGTTCGCCTCGTTGCTCGCGGAGGCGCGCAAGTATCGCCTCTCTTTGGTCTTGTCGCACCAATTCATTGAGCAGCTCTCACCCGCAGTTCAACAGGCTGTGATCGGAAACGTCGGGACGATTGTTTGTTTCAACGTCGGCCATACCGACGCGGAGATCATGGAAAAAGCATTCGGCAAGGAGTTCCGCGCCCAGCAGTTGGTTGATTTAAACAGGTATGAGATTGCAGCGAGGTTATGCGAGAACGGCGAGAACCGCGTGCCATTTCTGGCGCGGACGCTTCCGCCGCTTGATTTTCGGCCGGGACGCAGGGACAAATTGATTGCGCGCTCTCGCGAGCGGTTTGGGTCGCCCCGACATGTCGTAAACAAAAAACTCCACCGCTGGCTGGCGAACTCGACCACTAACGCGCACCACAACTGATTCGCTCCGGTGCGCACGAGAACGGATTCGGCTGACGTTCACGCGTAGTCTGTTGCCACGCAGAATTCGACGCTTTGATTCACGAGACAAACAACGAATCGCGCTAACGTGCGGACCCCCCCCTGCATTTTTCAACGAACGCAACGAAATCGTCGTTTTGAAATCGTTTCGTGTTCTCCCAAACAGCTTTTGGAATCGGCAATGAAAAGAACGAGCGCACATCCTCGCCTATCGCGTCCGCTTTTACGGAGAGATTGCTTTTCAGTGCTTCATAGGTGGCGTTCAGATGTTGAACGACCATGCCGACCAACAGACTTTCATTGAGCGTCACGGGTTTGTCGGTGAGAGATACCAATGCATCAAGAATCCGTCCCAACTCAGGATACTTGAACAGCTTTGACCAAAGCTCCCGATGATTGACGGTGAGTGTTATGAGATTTGAAACGCGGCGGCTTTCGGTGTCCTCGCGTATCGTGAGCGCAGCAAAAAGGACCGTTCCCGCTCCGATCGCGATGGTAAGAATGTCGAACCAATTCTCCCGGAACCACGTTCCCATGCGCCCATTGTATCACGAGACGCGTTGGAAACGTTAGAGCTTGTCGGGGATATCCGTTTTGGCGAGGACGAGTGTCTTGCGCGGGATGCGCACCATGCGCTCGTCCGGCCCGCAGCCAGCCGAGGGCGGAAGCTTGTCGGCGAATTCGGTTATATCGATGCCAATAACCGCGACATCGCCGTTTTCCAGTTCCCAAATGTCGGGGCATCCGTTGCAGGCATACGTCTTTGCTCCGTTAGCGTGAGGATCGGGACCGATGCGTTTAACAAACGTCATGCGTGATACGTAACAGTTGTGAAGTATCATGTCAATCGAATCCGCGCATAATTTCGTGTGCGTGAAGAATCACCGAGCGTATGCAGAGTTGAGCGAAGGGGTCGTCCGCCTGCTTCACGCCGAACGCAAGCGTCGGCGATTGACCAAATACGCGGTCGAACAGCGTTGTGGTATTTCCCAGCAGATGGTTGGCTATCTTGAGCGCGGGTTGCGGCGACCGTCGCTTGAAATCGCTCTGCGCCTCGCAGACGGGTTGGGTGTGGACTTGGCTGACGTTATCAAGAAGGCGCGAAGAGTTGCGCCAAAGCGCAAAGGTTGACGCCTCCCTCAATACTTCAGGCCGCAGTATCATCGGCGAATGGAGTTTTCCCGCCGTCCGCGCTTCAATCGCTCACCCTCTATTCACGCCATTCGCCTAACCGACCGCGACCGCGAAATATTGCGATTGGTGCATCAGCACCGCTTTTTACGGTCATCCCACATTGTTACACTTGTCTCCGGCAGTTCGCAGCACATCGTCCGCAGATTGCAGGCGCTCTATCATCACGGCTACTTGGAACGCCCGCGCGCACAGATCGATTATTACCACCAGGGCGGTACTCACCACATGGTTTACGGCCTCGGGAAAAAAGGCGCGGACGTGTTAGCGCTCGAATCCGCCGCTTCAAAACGGAAATTCGACTGGAGCGCAAAAAACCGAGCAGTTGGCCGCTTCTTCTTTGAACACGCCCTTTTGGCGTCTGACGTTATGGTCGCAGTCGAATTGGCAGCGCGACAACTGCCACGCGTCAGCGTCGCGCCTGCGGAAACGATTCCACTTCCCGCGAATTCCGGTTTGGCACACCCGCTGAAATGGAAAGTCCAGGCAAACGGGCGGAAGCTCGGCGTCGCTCCAGATCGCGTATTCGCATTGGACATAGCGGACGAAAACGGACGGCACAGCCGCACGGTTTTCTTCGTGGAGGTGGACCGTGGCACGATGCCCGTCATG
>JAICXV010000246.1 GCA_025934545.1 Verrucomicrobiia bacterium | reverse complement strand
TTGATTCCACCAATCGCAAACCACGGGATTTTTACGTTGTTTGCCGCCCAGCGCACGTATTGAAGAGTCACCGGTTTTGCCGTCGGCTTCGTGCCGGTCGCATAAACGGGTCCGATGGCGATATAAGCAGGCCCCGCGGCAAGGGCGCGCTCAGCCTCTTTGGGAGCGTGCGTGCTAAGGCCAATGGACAATTTTCCGCCGGAAACGTCTGCAACATTCGTATAACCAGTGTCGAAAAAATCTTCCTGCCCAAGGTGGCAAAGGTCCGCGCCGATCTTTAGCGCCACATCGGGAAAATCGTTGATGACTAATCCTACGTTAGCGGCGCGCGTTACCGGCAGAATTTTTTCTGCCATTCGACAAACGTCATCCGGTGTCGAAGTCTTTGCGCGCAGCTGAATCAAGTCCGACCCGCCCTCACAAAGTTGATGCGCCACGTCCTCGGGATCCCGCCCGTGGAGATATGCCGTGTCGACAAACGTATAAAGTTGGCACTGATCGAGCGGTTTCACCGCAACAGCTTAATACTCCGACGCCCTTCATTGTCATCTTTTCTTTGCGCTTTCGCGTTAAAAGTACAAAAAAAACCGGCCTAGGTGGTCAGGAGATGACCAAAAAGGCCGGGGAATTTTCGAATTTAGTACAATTAGTAGGATTAGGGGTTTCTCGATGCTGGCCTGTACAATACCAATACCGAAAATCTACTCGGGCAACAAAGAACAATTCCATTATCTTTGCCCGCAAATTCTTCCCAAATCCGGTTCCTACCAAACCATGTTTCGGGCTCTTAGTCAATAGACATTTGACTATCGAAAATTATTCAAAAATAGTTCACATAAATCTTTAAGCCGGAAAATACTGGGTGAAACGGTTTCCGAATTTGCCGAATCAGAACAACTGATGCACCCCCCTCTGAAAGTAAGTTTAAATCTACGCGAGCATTTGCAAAAAAGCACGGACCTGTTCAGGTCGTGACGAAAGTCAAAACGAAATTTTCTTTTCGGAAATTTTTTTCCTTTTCTGTTTACACTCCAACCTTCGCTGTTAACATCCAATCTCCGGGTCCACGGAAACGCATGAAAAAGATCGAAGCCATCATCAAGCCATTCAAATTGGAAGAGGTCAAAGAAGCCCTTGCCAACATTGGCGTTTCCGGCATGACCATTTCTGAAGTGAAAGGTTTCGGCCGCCAGAAAGGCCATACCGAAATCTATCGCGGCAGCGAATACACCGTCGATTTTCTACCAAAAATCAAAATGGAAATCGTGCTGCCCGATGGCATCGTCGAGTCCGCCGTCGAAGCGATCGTCAAGGCAGCGCGGACAGGCAAAATTGGTGATGGAAAAGTTTTCGTCAGCAGTATCGAACAAGCAATCCGCATCCGTACTGAAGAAACGGACGAACAGGCGATCTAAACAATTTGCCTCACCATCACGTGATGGCTGAGGAGTCCTATTTTATTGCGTTAAATTGATACGACCATGTTGGAACCCCTGATAATGCGCTTCCAAACTGAGATGACCTTAATGGAATGCCCGATTTTCAAGGGTTTTTTGGGTTGTGAATAACTTCCGAATAACTCTTAACACATTGTCCTAGTCAGAAGATAAAAAGACGCTTAAAAAACTCACACACCCATTCGGTGATGGTCATGTGCGATTTGTCCGATTGAAAACTAACTGAATGGCATCCGCTCGATTATAAGATATTTTACTGTGAATCAAAGACTTACACTTACTTACGTTTCGATTTTCTCATGGAATGGCGCGCTTCGGCTAAATGGGGTGATTTCAATAAATTTTTCTCAATTTTTGCGCCACTCTGCGGAAACCCTCGAAAAGCCAGTCTTTGGGGCCGGTGAATAACGCTGGTTATCGGGCTACGGAAAGAAAACCAATGCAAGCATCCGCGGAAAAAATTTGGCAGGCGGCGCAGCAAGTGCTCCGCACCACTCTCAACCCAGACATCTACAATCTTTGGTTCCATCCGCTCAAAGCAACTGTGCTCGAAGCGGACACCGTCACGCTCGAAGTCGCCGACGACTTCTGCGAAGTGTGGCTCAAAGACAATTACGCCGGCCTGCTCCGCGACGTTCTCGCGAGCGTGTCCGGGCAACAGCTCAAAGTAAAATTCCGCGTCAGCAACGTTGCGCCGCAAGCGCATGTGCCCAAACCGGCTGACGAAATCAAAGCCAAAGCTAAAATCTCGATTGAGGTTGCCGAACGCAGCACCGCCAAGACCACGGAAGGTTCGTTCAATCCAAAGAACACCTTCGACACTTTTGTCGTTGGCGAAAACAACAATCACGCGCATGCAGCCGCGCAAGCCGTCGCTTCGGCGCCGGGAAAATCTTACAACCCGCTTTTCCTGCACGGCGGCGTCGGACTCGGCAAGACTCACCTGCTCCACGCCATCGGTCAGCATGTTGGCCACAGCAAAAAGGGCGCGCGTGTGATGTATCTCTCGTCCGAGAAATTTACCAACGAATACATCGACGCGATCCAAAACAATCAGGTCGTCAAGTTTCGCCGCAAATATCGTCAAGCCGATGTGCTGCTGATCGATGACATCCAATTTCTCGCCGGCAAAGAGCGCATCCAGGAAGAATTTTTCCACACATTCAACGCCCTCCACGAAGCGCACAAACAAATTGTGCTTTCGTGCGATCGTCCGGCCAGCGAAATCCAGAACCTCGAACAACGGCTCGTCTCGCGTTTCGAATGGGGCCTGGTTTGCGAGATGCAAGCGCCCGACGCTGAAACGCGCATGGCCATCCTCCGCAAAAAGGGTGCGGCGATGGGCGTCGAACTGCCTGAAGAAATTTTGCAATTTCTCGCGAATCGCATCCGCACGAATATCCGTCGGCTCGAAGGGGCGCTCATTCGTGTCGCATCTTTCGCCTCGCTCACGGGCAAAAAAATCACTCTGCAAACCGTCGAAAGCCTCTTACGCGAAGTTTTGCACGAAGAAGGCCGGTTCGCGATCAACATTGATACTATTCAGAAGCGCGTCGCCGAACATTTTGATATTCGTCTCGCCGACATGAGCAGCAAGCGACGTCCGGAGAATATCGCGTTTCCCAGGCAAATCGCCATGTTCCTCTCGCGCCAAATGACCGACAGTTCGCTCAACACCATCGGCGAAGCGTTCGGTGGCCGCGATCACGGCACTGTCTTGCACGCCTGTCGCTTGGTGAAAGACCGCATGGAAGTCGACGCGCACGTCCGCCAAGTCGTGCACTATTTGGAAAAGCAATTGATGCGCTAACCGGCGTTTCAGTCGATCTCATCGCGGTATTGAAGCTCGAAGCCGGCATAACTGTCGTGCCTCGCTATCGCCGGTAGCTAACCCGTTGCTGCTTCCGCCTTGCCGAAGTGCGCAAATTCCCTCATTTTCACCGGCATTGAACGAATGAACATCCCTGAACATCGCAAGGCGATTGATAAGCTCGACGAACAAATCGTCCGGCTCCTCAACGAACGCACCAAACATGTTCTGGAAATCGGCGCGATAAAAATCAAAGCCGGCGAAGAAATCTACGCGCCTCATCGTGAACGGCACGTCTTCCAACGCGTTGCCAAAATCAATCAGGGTCCGATGACGGAGGATTCGTTACGCGCGATTTATCGCGAAATTATGTCGAGCGCGCTCTCGCTCGAAAAGACGATGTCCATCGCGTATCTCGGGCCCGAGGCGACGTTCACGCACCAGGCGGCGATTCAAAAATTCGGCGCGAGCCTCAAGTACGCGGAACAGAAAACAATCGCCGACGTGTTCACCGAAGTTGCCAAGCAGCGCGCCGATTACGGGGTCGTGCCCGTGGAGAACTCGACCGAAGGCGTGGTCACGCACACGCTCGACATGTTCGTCGAAAGCGATTTGAAAATCGTCGCGCAAATCATTTTGAAAATTCAGTATTGCCTCGGCAGTAAATCGAAGTTGCGCGACATCAAAAAGCTCTACGTCCATCCGCAGGCGCTCGGCCAAAACCGGCTTTACGTGCAGAAAAATTTACCGCACGTGGAAATCCTCGAGACTTCATCGAACGCGCGTTCCGCCGAGCTCGCGGCAAAGACCCCAAATGGCGCGGCCATCACTGGCTTTTTAGCGGCCGAAAAATACAATTTGCCCGTGATCGAGCGCGACATTCAGGACCTCAGCACCAATGCCACACGTTTTCTTGTGCTCGGCCGGCAATGCAGCCCGCCCACAGGCCACGATCGCACGAGCTTGATGTTGAGCATGGCCGACCAAGTCGGCGCGTTGCACAACGCGCTTGGCCCGTTTCGCAAATACAAAATCAACATGACGAAAATCGAGTCACGCCCAAGCAAACGCAAGGCCTGGGAATATTTCTTTTTCGTTGATTGCGATGGCCACATGGAAGATCACAAAGTCGCCAAAGCGATCACAGACCTGAACCGCGTCTGCAACTTCGCAAAAGTGCTCGGCTCATATCCGAACTCGGATTAAAACACGCGCTTCGGAGTATGTTTACCTTTACGACGAGACGAGCGACGACCGACGACCTTCGGGGGTTAGTTGCGCTCTGGCAAGCAGCGGGCCTGCCGGCATCGCAATTAGAAAAGCAATTCACCGATTTCCAGGTGGCCATCGATCAGAACGGGAGACTTTCCGGCGCGATCGCCATTCAAATCACCGCGCAACAGGGACGCATTCACAGCGAAGCCTACATTGACTTCGGTTTGACGGATCAAATCCGTCCGCTGCTCTGGAAACGCCTCCAAACACTCGCCCAAAATGTTGGCCTGTTCCGCTTATGGACGACCGAAAAAGCGCCGTATTGGAAAAAAGCGGTCGGCTTCGTCGAAGCGGATAGCACGACGCTCGGGAAATTGCCCGCTGAATTCGGCGCGCGCGAGCAACCTTGGCTCACGTTGCAGCTCAAGGAAGAAGTGACCACGCCTGAACATTTAGACAAAGAATTTCAGATGTTCAGAGAAGCGCGACGCGCCGAAAGCGAACGCATGATTCACCAGGCCAAAACTTTAAAGGTCATGGCGACGATAGTTGCCGCGATTGCGTTTTTGTTGCTTCTCTTCGCCCTGCTCT
>JAICXV010000157.1 GCA_025934545.1 Verrucomicrobiia bacterium | reverse complement strand
TTGTACGATTGTATAGCGGGCGAGGATGTTTTCAGCAGCGATTCCAACTTGCGGGTGCGGGATGAACTTGCCCACCTCACGCCCAAATAAAACGGGAAGCCCAACCGTCACGAACACGGCTGACCCAAGCCAGACCGCCGCATTGATGATGCCGACGAAACGAAGAATTTTCGACATACGCCTACTTAACACATCGCCGCCAAACGGAAAGAATTTGCTTTAAAGTTCCGTGGCAACGCTTAGCTTCGCTTCACATGCGCCGGATTGTTTTTGCCTGTCTTTTGCTCGCCGCACCAGCGCTCTTTGCCGCCGAAGGCAAGGTGATCAAGGTCCTGCCGCTCTATCTGGACAGCAGAGGTCGCGAGTCGCTCAAGCCGAGTCTCTACGAACGCGACGCTTACCAGGCCGTCCTGCGCAAACATCCCGACCAACGCAAGGGTTTGCGATTCGCGGTGCAATGGGAGGCTCGCGACGTCGATTGGGCTACGACGCGAGTGGTCGTGGAGACGCGAGGTGTGGAAGGAGATTCTTTTATCACGCGCAAGCTCGAACATCCTCTGCAAAAAGCCGGGCGATTCAGTCATTGGGAGAACGTCGACATTGGTGGAAAAGATTTCGTAACAATGGGCGAATTGGCCGCCTGGCGCGTCACGCTCTGGCAAGGCGACAAGAAACTCGGCGAACAGAAATCGTTCCTGTGGTGAATCCCCGTTTCTTTGCCGCACTTTTTTTGATGCTGTCGCTGCTGGCGGCGCGACCGGCGCAGAGCAAACCTAATATTCTTTTCATCCTGACGGACAATCACGGTGCGTGGACGCTCGGTTGTTACGGCAACAAAGAAATTCAAACACCCAACATCGATCGACTGGCCAAAGAAGGAATGCTCTTCACGCGCGCTTATTGCAATAATTCCGTGTGTTCGCCCAGCCGCGCCACTTTCCTCACCGGTTTGCTGCCATCGCAACACGGTGTTCACGCTTACATTCCGCAAACTGCCCAAATCGGTCCCAACGCATATTGTGTGATCAAAGAATTTCGGACGTTGCCGCAAATTCTCGCCGATTCAGGATACACGTGCGGCCTCTCCGGCAAATGGCATTTGGGCGACGTTTAAAACCTCAACTGGGATTTACATATTGGTTTTCAAAAGCAAGCGGACATACCGCGACCTTCTATAACGATGAAATGGTTTGGCAGGGGAAAGTTTATCGTGAACCGAAATACACGACAGACGCGATCACCGATCATGCGATTGATTTCCTTCAGCAAAACAAAGAGAAGCCGTTCTTTTTGTATCTGGCATACAACGGACCGTACGGCTTGGGCAACGTCGTCCGCAAAGTTCATAAGAATCGTTGGACCGATTATTACGCGAACAAGGCGATGACATCCTTTCCGCGCGACAAGGCCAGCCCATGGCTGGCACAGAATCGTTTCGCAGTGGGCAATCTCAAGAGCATGCGCAGTTATGCGGCGGAGGTCAGCGGTGTTGATGATGGGATTGGTCGCGTGATGGAGAAATTGGGCGCGCTTGGCCTCGACAAAAATACGCTGGTGATTTTCAGCGCTGACCAGGGATTGAATGCCGGGCATAGCGGTTACTGGGGCATGGGCGATCATTCGCGACCGATCAACACTTGTGAAGCAACCGTGCGCATCCCACTCATTTTCTGGAAACCGGGCGAGATTGCCGAGGGCACGCGCAATGATTTGATGGTCGAAAACCATGACTTCGTGGCAACGGTCCTCGACTTCATCGCAAATAATGCGACACAAAACACGAATTCACCCGGCAAAAGTTTTGCGCCCGTCTTGCGAGGCAAAAAAATTAAATGGGACAATGTCATTTATCATGAATTCGAAAACACGCGCATGGTTCGCGACGAGCGGTTCAAGCTGACGATTCGCCATCCCTTCGGCCCGGATGAATTGTATGACATGGAAAAAGATCCGGACGAACAAGAAAACCTGATTCATATCGCCGGCTACACAAAGGTGAAGCGCGACCTCACCAAGAAACTAAAAGCGTATTTCGACAAATACGCCGACCCGAAATACGACCGCTGGAAAGGCGGCTTGACCAAAGGTAATGCCATTTTGAAAGAGGAGTGACCGGAAATTTATTCAAAAAAATTTCAAAAAAAGTTTCTGTTTGTCAGGTTTCCGGCTTGAAAGCGACTGTGTATTTGGCTCTTATAGTCATGTAAAACAAATATCAGGTAAAAGTCATGTCAGCCTACGCGCATTTTCGTCATCAACCGCAGTTCTCTGCTAAAAAAACCGTCAAACCCGTAAATTTCCTGTGCATGGTCGAGACCGCCCAACAGGTCTCGCTCATCGGCGATTTCAACGATTGGCATCCCGACGCGACACCGATGGAACGGCAAGTTGACGGATGTTGGCGGGCACAAGTCACGCTCCCGCAAGGCCATCATCACTACCAATTCCTCGTTGACGGCAAGCCGATGCTCGACCCGCGCGCCCAGGGCATCGCGCGCAATGAACAAAACGAAAAGGTTTCGCTTGTCGCGGTGAGCTGACCGTCGTTTTGCGACGTGGCTTCCGGCGGCCTTTAAATTACGAACTTCAAATTCCTGACAGGGGCGCCGCAGCATCGCGTTACCGTTTGGAATTCTTTGCATTTCGAAATCGTTACCGGTAATAACCGTGTCCAGTGCATTCGAAAGCTATCCAATTTTTCTGTTCCGCAGTTTTTCTGAGCGCAACGATTTTTGCATCGCAAGCTGACACACCTAACGCAGCACCCGCGCAAGCTCGACCGAAAGCCAACATCCCTGAGATGGTTGATGCGGATGGTTCGTTGCGGTTGACTTTCGGTGACGAAACTCTCGTTGTGCCGCGCGGATTGCAACCGTCGTTGCTTCGCACAAAAGTGGGCGCGCTCATCGTGCAAGCGCAGGTTCCCGACAAGCGAGTGCCGAGCAAACGCATGGTATATCCGTCGCCGATGGAAACGCGTATTTCACGCGACGATGCGAAAACCTGGACCGTTTTTCCGCGCCCGCCAAATGAGAACGGGCTGAACATGGAAGGCGGGGCGACGCAATTGCACGACGGCACAATTGTCGCACTCGATACATATATCACTCCCGGAAGAAAACCAGACGAAGGCCTCGGGCAACTTTATATTTCGACCAACGACTGGACGACGCTCGATGGGCCGATCGACGTCAGCTTTAACCTGCCGCACGTCAATTTTTACGCTTCCAAGGACGACGGCGGACATCCGCACGACGCGGAACGTTTGCACCGGCGCATTCTCGAACTGCCCAATGGCGACCTGCTGACGACTTTCTATGGGCAATTCCAAGGGGACAACACGCCATCGACGTACATGCCAACAATGATGAAGGCGCGCGTCGTGCTGGTGCGCTCGCGCGATCGGGGCCATCACTGGGACATCGTCTCGACGGTTGCGGTGGATCCGAAGGTCGGAACGGAAGGTTTTTGCGAACCCGTCCTTGCGCGGATTTCGCAGAGCCCGCATCCCGGACGTCTCCTTTGCCTGATGCGGACCGGGCGTGAATTGCGCGAAGCTTATTCGGACGACGACGGGGCCCACTGGAGTCCGCATCAAGCGCGCATTTTTGGCGGTCTTGACGTTTATCGAACCGAGCTTTGGGTCGATCACTTTCGTAATTTCAAAGGGTCAAAAGGAAAGTTGCTGGATGAAAATAATCCGGATGATTTGCGCGGCGCGGTGGTGGATCCCGATTTGATTGAATTGCGTTCGGGCATTCTCGTGGCGGCGTTCGGCGTTCGTATTCCGCAAAAAGCATGTTGGGCGCACCCGGAACATTCCTGGAATGGAAATTATCTGGCGTTCAGCACCGACCACGGACAGACATGGAAAAACGTCGTTCGATTGACCTCGGGTGTTCTGACCACGCATTACATGGCTATCGAAGAGACGTTGACCGACAATAGAATTTTTGTCGCCTACGATCAGGGCGGCTGGAGCAAGGGAATGTATCGCGACGTTTGGGCGCGCTTCGTCGATGTTGCGGTAAAGCAGCGGTAAAGTTACCGCAAACGCGCGAGCAAACGTTAGCTCAACGGATCAATTCAATGGCCGCAAGCAGCGAGGGCGCGTCCAATTCCCCGTCGTAACGCAAGCCGTTTATAAAAAATGTCGGCGTTCTATTGACATCACTGTCTGCTCCGCTGGCAATGTCCTGTTGGATGCGAAAACGATGCGCGCCCGAAACGACGTCAGTCAAAACGGTTGGGGCATCGAGACCGAGTGATGCGGCGTACTCACCAAGATCCTCGTCGGCCAGCGCTTCCTGATTTTCGAAAAGAATGTCGTGCATTGCCCAGAATTGTTGCGGCCCAACCGCCTCAGCCGCTTCGGCAGCGTGTTCGGCGTGAGGGTGCACATTAATCAATGGAAAATGCCGAAACGCGAAACACAGATCATCGGCCATGTGACCTTCGATGGCTTGCACAATGAAGTGCGCCGTGCGGCAGTAAGGACATTCAAAATCGCCATATTCGAGCAGAGTCACTGGAGCATGAAGCGGCCCGCGCGTGTGATCGCGGCGCGTGACTGGAACAGTTAGTTGCGTTTGAACATGTGCATTCATGGTTACCTCCTCGTCTTTGCCGCCAGCTTCGAACCGTTGCGGCCCATAGTATAGCGTCTGCGCGATTAGCAAATTTGCCAAGGGACTATCGCGCGATTGGGCCTACGACAATCCACTGGATTACAGAAAAAGCGCGAACCGCAAGGTTCGCGCTTTGAATGTGTGGCTCGGCAGGAGCCTCACCCTACCAAGTGAAATTACTTCGCTGCCGCTGCTGCGGGTGCGCCGGGGATTTTGGCTTCCTTTTCCTTCACCAAAGTCGCGCCCTTGCCGATACGATCGCGCAGGTAAGTGAGCTTGGCGCGGCGGACCGAGCCTTTGCGTTCGACTTCAACTTTGTCGATACGCGGCGAATGAATCGGGAAAATACGTTCGACACCTTCGCCGTAGCTGATGCGGCGGACGGTGAAGGTTTCGTTCAAGCCATGACCGCGGCGGCCAATGACAATTCCGGCGAAAATCTGGATACGTTCTTTATCGCCTTCGATAACTTTGGTGTGAACGCGCACGGAATCGCCGACGTTAAATTTGCCGGCGTCTTTCCGATATTGTTCGGATTCAATTTTGTCTAACAATGCCTGGTTCATAAAATTCAGTAATCAATTATCAGTAAACAGTAATCAGTTTTGTCTCCAACCAATAATCTTCTACCGATTACTGATTACTGTTTACTATTTCAGTAAGTCCGGTCTTCGTTCTTTCGTTCGCTTTACCGACTGTTCCCTTCGCCACTTCTCTATCTCCGCATGGTGCCCGGACAAGAGCACCTCCGGGACCTTCATCCCGCGAAATTCTGCCGGCCGCGTATAGTGCGGATATTCCAACTGTCCCGCACTAAACGATTCGTCGTGCGAACTTTGGTCGTCGCCAAGCGCTCCGGGCAAAAGCCGCGTCACCGCGTCTATCACCACCATCGCCGGCAGCGAACCGTTCGTCAGAACGAAATCGCCGATGGACAATTCCTCGTCCACCAACCCTTCGCGTACCCGTTCATCAGTCCCTTCATACGCGCCGCAAATAAATAACAAGTGCTGCTCTTGCGCCAAACGCCGCGCTGCAGCCTGGTCGAACTTTTGTCCAACCGGAGTCATCAGGATCACGCGGGTTTTTTCGCCGCGTAATGCTTCGACCCCTTCAAAAATCGGTTCCGGTTTGAGGACCATTCCTGGTCCGCCACCGAACGGTCGATCATCGACCGTTTTATAATTGTCATGCGTGTAATCACGCAGGTTGACGACCTTGAGGTCAACCACACCCTTTTTCTGCGCCCGTTTCATGATGCTCACGTCCAGCGCGGAGAACATCTCCGGGAACGGGGTGAGCACGTCGATCTTCATCGCAGTAATCACAAACAAAATATAGTATAGTACAAGTAATAGAGTTCTCGGGAGATCGGCTGTGGGCAAGTGACTGCCCCCACGCCTACTGTACCCCGGTGAAGAGTTCAGCTCAGTTAACCAGCACAACCACGGCGC
>JAICXV010000347.1 GCA_025934545.1 Verrucomicrobiia bacterium | reverse complement strand
CCTGACTCCCCGCCTCGAAGGAAAACTAACTCGATGACTAAGGTTGTAATAACTGGTGCGTACGGCCGCATGGGCATGACCCTGCTGCGCTGCGCCGAACAGATTCCCGCGATCAACGTCGTTGGCCAAATCGATATGGGCCAGGACCTGCGCGATGTTATCGAAAGCGCCGATGTAGTCGTTGATTTTTCGTATCACGAAGCGACGGTCAAATTCGCCGGCGTGTGCGCGTCCCACAAAAAAGCGCTGATTGTTGGAACCACTGGCCACAGCGATAGTGAGACCGCAGAACTGAGAAAACTTTCAGCGCGTGTGCCAATGGTTTGGACGTCGAACTATTCGACCGGGGTGAACACGTTGTTCTGGCTGACGCGGCGGGCTGCGGAAATTCTTGGATCGGATTTTGACGTGGAGGTTGTTGAAATGCATCACCGGCTAAAGAAGGATGCGCCGAGTGGAACGGCTAAGACTCTGGCGCAAATCCTTGCCTCAGTCCGCAAACAGCAACTCGAAAAAGTGCTGCGTCATGGCCGCGAAGGGCTCGTCGGGGAACGGACTGCGTCGGAAATCGGGATGCATTCGCTGCGTGGCGGTGATGTCGTGGGAGATCATACGGTGATTTTTGCGAAGAATGGCGAACGCCTGGAACTGGCGCACAAAGCTTCGAGCCGTGAAACGTTTGCCGCCGGGGCATTGCGCGCCGCCCAATGGATCGTGGGCAAATCGCCGGGGATCTATGACATGCTGGATGTGCTGGGATTGCAGGAACCCGCGCCACGCGGCGAAGGCGACACGAAACGGATCAGTCGCGCCGCGACTACACGTTGAATTTGAATAGCAACACGTCGCCGTCTTTGACCACGTATTCTTTTCCTTCCATCCGGTAGAGTCCTTTTTCGCGCGCTGCTGCGACCGAACCGCACTTCATCAAATCATCATAGGCCACGGTTTCCGCTTTGATGAAGCCACGCTCGAAATCGCTGTGAATCACGCCCGCCGCTTTCGGCGCCGTATCGCCATCATGAATCGTCCATGCGCGCACTTCTTTTTCACCGGCCGTAAAATACGTGCGCAATCCAAGCAAGTGATAAGTGGCGCGAATCAGCGCACCTACGCCTGACTCTTTCACCCCGAGCTCCTTCAAAAATGCGTCTGCCTCTTCCTGCGACAAATCGACGAGATCACTTTCAATCTGCGCGCTGATCACCACCGTGTCGCATGAATGATGCGCTTTCGCGTAGTCGCGCACGGCTTTGACATATGGATTCGCGTCGGCGTTTGCCAGATCGCCTTCCTTCACGTTCGCCGCGTAAATCGTCGGCTTGTCGGTCAGCAAATAAAACAAGCGCGCGATCGCTTTTTCTTCGGGAGTCAGTTCCAGAGTGATGCCAGGTTTACCCGCGTTAAAATGCGCTGCGAATTTTTTAAGAACTTCCGCATCGGCAATCGCCGCCTTATCACCCCGTTTTGCATCCTTCGCTCCGCGTTCCAACCGTTTTTGCACCGCTTCCAAATCTGAAAGCACCAGCTCCGTCGTGATAGTTTCAATATCACGAACCGGATCAATTGCGCCGGCGACGTGATGAATATCGGGATCCTCAAAACAGCGCACCACTTGCACGAGCGCGTCGACTTCGCGGATGTGGCTGAGGAATTTATTTCCAAGTCCTTCACCCGCGGCCGCGCCTTTGACCAGTCCGGCGATGTCCACGAACTCCACCGCTGCCGGAATAATGACCTGAGTTTTCGCGACCTTCGACAGCGGTTCGAGGCGCGCGTCCGGTACTGTGACGATGCCGACGTTCGGATCAATCGTGCAGAAAGGATAATTGGCCGCCTGCGCCTTGCGCGTGCGTGTGACCGCATTGAAGAGCGTGCTTTTGCCGACATTGGGCAGACCTACGATTCCAGCTTTGAGCATATCTGTTAATCTTAAGCATAGACCAGTGCTGTAACAAAGCGACAACTGCATCGACGCGTTTGACTCTGGTTTGAGAGTTGCCTAGTTTCCGGCATGTCTTTGCGCGGAAAGAAACTGGGCATCTTGATTTCCTGCACGCCGGACGAAGCGAATTTCGCACATGGATTGCACGTCGCCGAGGCAGCCCTAGCGCAAGGTGTGGACGTGTATCTTTACTGCATCGATGAGGCGGTGCCCGGCATTAGTAATACGCGGCTGCAGAAATTGAAGCGCGGCGGGCTAAAGCTCTACGCGTGTGCTTTCGGGGCCAACCGTCGCAACCTCCCGCTCGACGACAAAGCTGTCTTCGCCGGCCTGACGGTGGTGAGCGACTTGATCGCGGCGACGGATAAATTTATTGCGTTTAACTGATATGACGCCGCGCGTTCTTTTCATCATTTCGAGCGACCCGCGAACCAGCGGCAAGCCTGCGGAAGCGATCCGCATCGCTGCCGGCGTTTGCGCGTGGAAAAAGACCGAAGTGTCAGTTTACTTGCGCGGTCCGGCCGTCCTGGCCCTTGCCGAAGACACGGCTGATTTGGTGAACGAAGATAATTACACGCGTTACCTGCCGATGTTGATTGAGAACAAACGGCCGATTTTCGCCGAACAGGACAGCCCGTCGCTCGGCGGTCTGGGTGAATCACCTGTCACGTTTGAACGGCTGAATGATGCGCAATTAGCTAAACTGGCGGCCTCTCAAACTTACGTCCTGCGTTTTTGATATGCGCGAAATTTTGCACATTTTGACAAAACGCGATGATGCCGTGGCGAAGGCGATCATCGAGCAAGAACGGAATCTTCGAGACGTGAAGATCGACGCCATCGACCTCACCGCCAAAGACGCGGATTACGACGCGCTCGTGAAAAAGATTTTCAGTGCCGATGCGGTTCATGTCTGGTAACACGCTCGCATGGCAGTTGAACTCACTTCGTCACGCTCGCCGGCCAAAACCCACCATGATCGCGCGGCGGCGCGCCGTTGCTGCGAATCTCCGGCGGCCGACGGATCGATGCGTTTTTTTCGAATGCAGGAACTTTGGGACCTGGCGAAAAATTTGCCGACGACAAAGGTGCGCCTTACAGAAATCAAAGGCTTCGACGACGTTCACTGGTTCGGTGGCCCGCGCAATATTTTGCCGACCTGCCGCGCCATCGCAGAACATGCGCGCGACATTTTTGAAGCTGATTTAGCCTACCCAATTATTCTTGCGCCGGATGGCGAACCGCTGGATGGGTGGCATCGCATTTGCAAAGCTCACATACAAGGCATCGATGAATTGCCAGCCGTTCAATTGAAGTCGATGCCCGAGTATCGGTGGCGGCTGCTGGTTACTGGCGAAGAAATACCGATCTCGTGAAAACGAAAAAATGATGTGCCCGCGCTGTCCAAAATGTGGGAACACAACAACGCCTGAAGTCGCTGGGCCGGGTTTGAATTGGGTCAGTTTTTTTCTGTTTAGCTGGTGTTACCTGCTCCTGCGCACGGCCTTTATTCGGCGTTCCTGGATTTGCGGCAGCTGCGGTGAAGTATTTAAAGCGCGGACCATCGGCTCATATATCGCGTTCGCGGTTTTGGCTCTTCTTATAATCTGTCTGCTGGTGGATTTGTTCGGCCCGTGACGCGTCGGAGGTAACGTTTAGCTACTGACCAAACCCGTAGAAAAGGATACGCGGGCTGTTCGCGTACACAGTAAGACTTTTGGGTAAAACGGCGTGAGATGAACCGCACCCTCCTTATGTGGTCAAACGGCAAAGCGATCGCGGTTTTGACCTTCCCTCAAACAAAAGGCTGAAAGAGGCCCCGCACAGGCCGGGGCCACCAAAGCTTAGGCATTTTTGGGCGGCATTTCCGAAGCAGCGCGCGTCATTTCCGCCACGATTTTGGCGAAATCTTCCAAACCAGTGGAAGGGATAATGACGTTGTCACGACGTCCGTTGACGTCTTCGGTGATGCGCAAAAAGCGGCCGCGGGGATTTTCCTTCAGAGTGAAAATGAACGTCTTGCGTTCGATCTGAATTTTCTCCGTCTTCAGGGTATCTTCATTAACAGGAGGTCTGGGCGGACCTGCGCTGTATGAACGATAACCGTGGGGCGACGGGCGTTCGTTTGAAATCATATTCTTAATTCTTTCGCTGCTTGCGCCTCATAAGTGCGGCGCGTTCCAATGACCGTGTTACTTTTTTGATACAATCCCTTAGTTGTCAACTCCGGATTTTGCTGAGAGTCGAAAACCGAGGTGTT
>JAICXV010000470.1 GCA_025934545.1 Verrucomicrobiia bacterium | reverse complement strand
TTCCGCTCAATTCCTATTTTGTCGTGCGGCACAACGTCTCAACCAACTCGGCGCTGATGTGCGCTGGAGTCGTCGTTACCAACAAGCTGGCGATTGAACTTCGCGCACAAGCCGTGTCCGCGCAGGACAACGTAATTGGACTGGCACGACCTCTACCAGTTTCTCTCAACGATTCCGGATTAATTTCAAGCGGCGCGTTTTCGCCGAGCCCGCTGCCCGGAAATCGCACGGATGAACTGCTGTATTTCGACAACACTGTCGCGAGCCGGAATAAATCGGCCACGACTGTTTATTATTATTGGAACGGGGCGTGGCGACAGGTCGGTATTGGGACGACCGACGTTGGCGCGGCAACGGTTTTGGGCGCTGGTAGTGGTGTGATTCTACGCAAGGGAACGAATTCTATTTCGAGCTTCGTTTGGACGAACGCTCCTAATTGGTGATTTTTCGTAGCCGCCGAGGTGACGAGGCGGACACACGTAAAATCCGCCTCCTCACGTCGGCGGCTACGAGAGAATGCCGCGCATCACTTCGCCGTCGAAATTCCCGCCGCTGAGAATAATGCCGGCACGGCCTTCAACTTTTACCGTTTTACTTAGGATTGCCGCAACGCCGATTGCGCCCGAAGGTTCGACCACGAGTTTCATTCGGTAAAACAGAAACCGAACCGCATCTTTTATTGCATCTTCCGAAACCGTGCCCATCGCGTCGACGTTTTCCAGAATCAACTTGAAGGTGTGCTTGCCGAGACTTGGCGCGCGAACTCCGTCAGCAATCGTGTCGGGATGTTCAATCCGCTGCAGCGTTTTGGAATTAAAAGAACGATTGGCATCATCCGCGCCAATAGGTTCGATGCCGATAACTTTGCATTTTGGCGCAAGGTGTTTTGCGGCGACCGCCGTGCCGCTCAACAATCCACCACCGCCACATGGCGTGAGCAAATAATCGAGAGCGCCCACCTGTTCGATTAATTCCGCAGTGGCCGTGCCCTGGCCGGCGATCACGTTCAAATCATCATAGGGCGGTACCATCGTGTAACCGTGTTTCGATTGTAATTCGGTGGCGATGCTTTCGCGGTTGTGGACATCGCCGTCATACAGCACGACCTCGGCGCCATAACCTTCGGTTGCTGTCCGCTTGCTCGCCGGGGCCATGCTCGGCATCACGATCGTTGCGTGAATGTCGAAAATCTTGCAGGTCAACGCCACCGCTTGCGCGTGGTTGCCAGATGAGAATGTGATGATGCCACGTTTGCGTTGTTCGTGCGTCAGTTGCGAGATCGCGTTGTACGCGCCGCGAAATTTGAACGCGCCGATGCGTTGGAAGTTCTCACATTTTAAGAACACTTCCGCGCCGACCATTTCGTTGAGCGTGCGCGAGGTCATCACCGGCGTCACATGCGCCTGGCCGCGCAACCGTTCGCGTGCGTCGCAGATTTTTTTGAAAATGTCGGCGGACATGGCTCACATGGTCGAAGGTTGAAGCTCGAAAGTCGAGAGCCAGATTGCCGTTATTGGCGGTCAGTTTGTGACATTTTGTGTGTCCGATTTTAAGACAGGTTTTCCCTGAATGTGGGGACCAGTTTTTGCGGGTAAATTCTTTGACGTATGCGCAACTTTAACTATGCTCTGTTGTTTAAGTAGGTAAGTCAGATGGCACTCGCATCTATCAAAAGTCTTTTAGCGCGTCATTCGTTGGCTACTCCGCAGCAATTTGAGGAGTGGAGCAAAGCGTGGCGCACTGCGGTAATAGCTGGTTCCCAGGATTCGTTGCTCGCCTTTATTGCCCGCGAACGGGGCGTGACGGAAGACGCGTTTTTGCAAGACTTGGCCAAAGCGCTCAATTGGTCCTTTATCGATCTGCCGAAAATTGAAGTTTCGCCGGAAGCGCGCGATCGCATTTCGACCAAGGTCGCTTTCCAATATACTGTTCTGCCTATCAGCTTCGAAAACGGCCAGCTTCATGTCGCGGTCAGCAATCCGTTTGATGCGGCGATGTTGAGCGCGGTGCAGTTCGATGCCCGCACGCCCGTTCGCTTTGGTTTGACGACCAAGCTCGAAATCGAAAAGGCGCTCAAAAAATATTACGGCGTCGGCGCCGAAACGCTCGATGAAATGGCCAAAGACGATGAGCCGCTGGAATTGCTCGTCGATGAAAAGGAAATCACCGAAGGCGACCAGGAAGCCAGCGTTATCAAATTCGTTAACCAGATCATCTGGGAAGCGTTCAAGGACCGCGCTACGGATATTCATTTCGAACCGTCCGAAGACGAATTGCGCATTCGCTACCGCATCGACGGTATTTTGCACCAGACACCGATGCCCGCGCAGTTGAAGCGGTTCCAGGCGTCGCTCATTTCGCGTATCAAAGTCATGTCGGGGATGAACATCGCGGAAAAGCGTCTGCCGCAGGACGGTCGTATTAACGTCCGCATCAAGGGCGAAGAAATCGACATCCGCGTTTCGACGGTCCCGACCGTTTACGGCGAAAGCGTCTCGTTGCGTTTGCTGACGCGCGGTAAAATTTTCCTCGGCCTCGAAAAACTCGGTTTTGCGCCGTCAGAAGAAAGCCGCATTCGCGAAATCATCGTCAAGCCGCACGGAATCTTTCTCGTCACCGGTCCGACCGGATCCGGTAAATCGACGTCGCTTTACGCCTTTCTCAGCACGATCAATTCCATCACCAAACGTATTATTACGATTGAGGAACCGGTCGAATACGAACTCAAAGGCATCAATCAGATTGCCGTGCGCTCGGACATTGGTCTGACCTTCGCGATGGGCTTGCGCCATATTTTGCGCCAGGACCCGAACGTGATCATGGTCGGCGAAATTCGCGATCTTGAAACGGCGGAAATCGCCATTCGCGCGGCGCTGACCGGTCACTTGGTTTTCAGCACGCTGCACACCAACGATGCGCCGAGCGCGTTTACGCGTTTGATCGACATGGGCATTGAGCCGTTCCTGGTCGCGTCATCTGTCGAAGCGGTGCTCGCGCAACGTCTCGTTCGAACCATTTGTCCGAAGTGTAAGACGGAGCAAACCGTGCAACGCGATTATCTGCGGCGCATCGGGTTCCCCGAAAACGAAATCGACACCAGCAAATTTTACAAAGGCGCAGGTTGCGAAGATTGCCGCCAGCTCGGCTATCAAGGCCGAATGGGTATTTACGAATTGCTATTCATGGATGAAGGCATTCGTCCGCTCATTCTCAGCCGCGCGGCTTCCACGACCATCGCAGCACGCGCGATGGAACACGGCATGCGCACCTTGCGTCATGACGGTTGGAAAAAAGTGCAGGCGGGCAAGACGACCATCGAAGAAGTGCTGCGCGTCACGCAAACTGAAGAACATCTTAAATCGCTCATGGAAGATAAAGCCGATGTGTGGCTGAAAGGAACCGCGGCTTGATGGCACGCTGGCACTCCGCAAACGTTCTCCAGACCAGCCCCGCCGGACGCCAACTTTGGCGCTTCAACGCCAACGGC
>JAICXV010000417.1 GCA_025934545.1 Verrucomicrobiia bacterium | reverse complement strand
GCAAGCCGTGGCCGGAATTGGCCAGAATTTTGCGCGAGAACATCGGATATAAATTGATGCCGATGAGCGAGAGATCGATTTTGTTTTCCAGAAACCAATCGAGCTGCGCTTTGGTCGCGCCGTGTTTGATTAGCCACATCGCGAGCGAATGCTCTTCGTCGACGCGTCCGCTGATGAGATCGAGCGCGAGAAAAACAATGTCCTGACGCCGCTGCACTTCCCCTTGCAAAACCGGTTCGGCCGATTCGTAAAGGTCGGTCGCATCGACGTTCGCCAGCAAAATGTCCGGGTCCACTTCCTTGAGCGCCTGCGAACTTTCGACGATGCCGCGCGCGACGCCCATCATCACTTCGACGAACCCGCGCCACCCGCGCTTGAACGGCGGCCACCAACCGAGCTTTCCCGAATACCAACAGGTCACGCGCGGTTCGTTGAGCGGTGTGTAACAATGGATGCGGCCCTTGAAACGTTCCGCGATGCGCGCGGAATATTCGGCCATGAGCTTCGGAAATTCCGGGTTAAGAAAAGCGTTGTCGAGCCAGAGCGGCAAACCGTAATGGACGAGATCGACGATCGGTTCGATGCCCAGTTCGAGCATGTGATTGAGCGTTTGATCGGCGAACGTGAAGTCCCACCGATTGCGCTCCGGCTGGATGCGATGCCACGGGATGCCGTAACGCGCGGCTTTGACGCCGAGCTGGGCCATGAGATTGAGGTCTTCGCGCCATTTATCGTAATGACCGGTCAATTCATATTCGTCGAGCGTGCGTCCGGTCTGCGGCCACGGCGCGGTGATGAACGTGTCCTCGATGCCGGTGAGCCAGAGAAACTCGTCCGGCGCAGAAAGCTGTTCGACCTCCGATTGTTTCAGAGCCATAACAAAGTTTAACTTATCCCCGGAGGAGACGTGGCACTGATTGTCAGTTGGTTTTTTTGCTGACAGGGAGGAGCGGAGATGGATGAGGGAGAGGAAACGGGAAGGAGCGCGGACTTCAGTCCGCTTCAACGTGCGACCGATATCGCGCGTTGGATAATCCTGATAGCTTTCGAAAATACGACGTTGAAGCGGACTAAAGTCCGCGGTGAGAAAGCTATTCTGCGCTGGACACGACGGTTGAGCACAGGCACACCGATTTGCCGTGGACTCTTCAAATCACAATCGTCGAGTCATCCCCATAGACGCCTGTTTGCTAAACCTGATTCGCGCAAAAAAGGAGTGGTGCTGGAAACCATCGATCGAGGAAATAAAACGCGGTTTTCGCGGCTGGCATCAACGCGGTTACCTGCCGCACTTCGATGCACCTGGAGTGACGCAATTTGTCACCTTTCAATTGGCTGATTCCTTTCCGGTGACGCGCAATGAAGAGTTTGAGGCGATTTTGCGCACAGAGGACAAGACAGAAAAAAGGAAGCAAATTGAACAGTGGCTTGACCGAGGAAAAGGCGACTGTTGGCTGCGCAAAAAACAAATCGCTGATGTGGTAGAGCGCGGTCTCAGGTTCAGCGACGGTCGGGATTGTCGATTACACGGGTGGGTGGTGATGCCCAATCACGTGCACGTTGTCGTGGAAGTTTGGGATGTGCCACTGGCGAGATTGATCCGCGCATGGAAGGGAAGTTCGGCACGTCGCGCGAATGAATTACTGAATCGAGCCGGAACGTTTTGGCAGACGGATTATTTCGACACTGTTGTTCGAGACGACGCGCACTTGCAACGGGCAATCCGGTATACCGAACAAAATCCGGTGAAGGCGACGTTGGCGCGCGCGGCGCGAGATTGGCAGTGGAGCAGCGCGCGCTGGCGAGACGAGCGGGGAACGCTGGCAAACCGGACGGAGCGCGGACTTTAGCCCGCTTCAGCGTGCGACCGATATCGCGCGTTGGATAATCCTGATAGCTTTCGAAAATACGACGTTCAAGCGGACTAAAGTCCGCGCTCCGCACTACAATCCATTCGTCGATAACGCCCGGTAGACGCGTTGGTTGTAGAACGGGGTACTGGCGTCCTGGAAAGTCGCGTTGCCGTTGGTGTCGGTGGTCGCGGTGCCGATGGATGTCCAATTCGTCAACGCGCTCGCGGCCTGGATCGTCACACCGGTGCTCGTGGTTGAAGTTAGTTTGAATTGGAATTTGTTACTCACCATGGTCGGCGCGGAAATGACGGGTTGCGGCACGACGATGTTGTAATCGCCAACAATCGCGTAGTGATCGCTGCCGGTGAACGTCGCGCCCGGATTAACCAAATGCATCGCAGCGTAAACGGCGCTGTCGTTGGGAACAGTGTTGGTCAAGTCATCGAGCGAATTGTTCGCGGCATTAACGGATGAGCCGCTCAACGGTGTGCTGCCGTTGTTGCCGAAGGTCTCGAAGGCGTAGTGATATTTCGATGACGGAAAATTGTTCGGGTCAAACGGATCGCCGTCGTCCGGCGCGATTTGGACGCCGCCGTTGGTGTTGTATGCGTCATACATCAGTTGATTCGGCAACTGGATGTCGATGCGCGCATTAATATTGTCGGTGTTTTGTGTGTACATCCAGGTCGCGTTGTCGCTCGAATTATTGTTGAACGTCGCAAATGTCGGCGGGACAACTTGCGACATTGGGTCGCAACCCTTCGTCTGATTGGTGTTGGCCCAGATCGAACTGGTATCGCTCCAATTCGTGCCGTCGCTCGTGGTGCGGCCGACGAGACATTTGTAAGCATTCTCGCCGCTGCCCTTCCCGAGGTTCCAATCGCCCGTGTATAATATGTGCGATCGGGCGGGCAGTTTATATTTGGCGTCGCTGCGGACTTCCTGCGCTTCGCAGTAACGACCGTCGCCAACCGAATTGTCCGACCCAGCACGCGCATGACTGACATACATGTAAAAATCGTAATAGGCCGGAAAGCCAATCGGCCGGATGTGATAAAGGATAGGCGCTCGCGCGACGCCATTGGTGCCGCCGCCGGGCATGGAGGCGTTGGTGTAGGTTCCGTTGGCGGTGAGCAGAACGTTGCTACCTGTCTTCAATGAGCGCACCGAAATAATTTGAACCGTTTGCTTATTATAAATGAGTCCGTCGCTCGCGCTGGCCGTGCTGGTGTCGTAAGCGTAAACGCCCGCTCCATAAATGCCGGCGAGGGTGTTGCTGAAATTTTTCAAGGATGATCCCGAGTTCAATTCTTCCAGACCAAGAATGTCCACCTGATGCGCGTTGCGGCCGATGTGATGCAGGCCCATCCCTTTGATGACCATGCCAAGATTTCGGGTCGCGTTGGTGATGTTGTAATCGCTCGACTGGTCTTGCGAATCAATGTTGTAAGACGCGATGCGCAGACTTTTGGCCGACACAAAATTAGCCAACATCGCAACGAGCGAAACGGTCGCAATGATGGTTGGGCGATTAAACAAGGTGACTCTTTCCAGTAGCGCTCAATGGATTTGACATTGTGCCACGGACGGTCGGCTGGGTCAAACCCGCCAATTGGAACTGCGAAGCTTTTGGAGTGCGCCGTCGTCCGGCGCTTTTCTTTTATTTAACGCGCATACGAAAAAACCCCAAAGCGGCGGACGTCGCCGCACTCCACGACACTCCGCGTTTTCTAACCGACGAAAAAATCTACGGCGCTGTCCACAACGCCCGATAATAGCGCAATTGGTTCAACGACGTATTTGTGTCGATGAAGGTCGCATTGCCGCTGGCGTCGGTCGTCACCGAACTGATCGTGCTCCAGTTCGTCAACGTGGTCGACGCCTGGATGGAGAACGCCGTG
>JAICXV010000297.1 GCA_025934545.1 Verrucomicrobiia bacterium | reverse complement strand
AGCGTGAAATAATTCTGAGCGAGGTCCGATTCAAGCGTGAGCAGAACATTGTAATATGTCGCAAGCGACGATTGCGCATCGGCGCGGGCGCTTTCGAAACCGCGGCGGACGCGTCCCCACAAATCAATTTCGTAACTCAAATCCAACGGCGTGCTGAAAGTGCTCGCGGTAATCGCGCCGAAGCTCGGGTTTTGATTTGGCGAATAACGTTGGCGGAGCCAATTCGGATTAAGCGTCAAACTGGGCAACAAGTCCCCACGTGCAACACGAGCCGTGGCGCGCGATTCCTCAACGCGCGCAACCGCCGCGCGCAGTTGTTGGTTTGCACCGAGCGATTTCGATTCAAGTTCGTTGAGCTTGGTATCGCCAAAGAGCTCCCACCAATTACCTTTCGAAATGGTGTCGAGCGGTTGACCTTGTTTCCACGATCCGAGTTCTTCGGCTTTGTAAGTTTGGGGCGCGCTCGTTGCTGGCTTCTTGTAATCGGGGCCGACTTTGAACCAGCCGGCGTGCGCGCTCGTGCCGCAGAGCATCAACGCGATGATTGCCATTCCAGTCGCCGCAGCAGCGCCGCTGAGGATCGGTTTATGCGCAGGCTTGTGCGACCAGCCGAGTTTCATCAGCACGACATAGAACACTGGCGTGAGGAACAATCCGAACAACGTCACGCCAATCATTCCCGCGAATACGGCAACGCCCATGGCCTGGCGCATTTCCGCGCCAGCGCCAGTCGCAATCACCAACGGGAACACACCGGCGATGAATGCGATGGACGTCATCAAGATCGGCCGCAAACGCAAACGGCACGCTTCGATGGCGGCATCAAATGGACTGAGGCCGTGGTCTTGTCTTTGTTTTGCAAACTCGACGATCAAGATCGCGTTCTTGCACGCGAGACCGACGAGCACGATCAAACCAATTTGGGTAAAGATGTTGTTGTCGCTCCCTTTGAGCCACACGCCGGTGATGGCGAACAGCAAACACATCGGCACGATGAGGATGATCGCGAGCGGCAAACGGAAACTTTCGAACTGTGCCGCAAGTACCAGGAACACGAGCAGGATGCAAAGCGGATATATATATATCGCGGTGTTGCCGGCGAGGATTCGTTGATAGGTCAAATCCGTCCATTCGTATTGCATGCCTTTGGGCAACTTTTCCGACACGAGTTTTGCCATGGTTGCTTCCGCCTGACCGGAGCTGTAACCGGGCGCGGGTCCACCGTTGATTTCCGCGGCGGGATAACCGTTGTAACGCGTAGCGCGATCCGGGCCGTGCGTTTCCTTTACGCGCACGAGTGTGCCGAGCGGGACCATTTGGCCCTGGGCATTACGCGTCTTCAGGCGCGTGATCGCTTCGGGATGTTCGCGATATTTCGCATCGGCCTGCGCGATCACTTGATAAGTGCGGCCGAAACGATTGAAGTCGTTCACGTAAAGCGAACCCAAATAAATCTGCATCGTGTCGAAAATATTTTGCAGCGGCACGTTCTGTTGCTTGGCTTTAACGCGGTCGACGTCGGCATCAAGTTGCGGGACGTTGACGGTGTAAGTCGAAAACGTCCCGGCGAGACCGGGCGTCTGATAGCTCTGTCCGACAATCTGCTGGATTGTTGAAAATAACGCGTCCGAGCCAAGATCCGCGCGATCTTCGAGGAATAATTTAAAACCGCCGATGGCGCCGATGCCCATTACTGGAGGCGGCATGACCGAAAGCACGAATGCTTCCTGGATGCTACTGAATTTCTGGTTCAACGCCGCCGCGATTCCGGGGCCGCTGGTGGCTTCGGTTTTGCGTTCGTCAAACGGCTTCAGGCAGAAGAATACGATGCCTGCGTTCGGCGCGACACTGAATCCGCTAATGCTCAAACCCGGGAACGCAACCGCGCTCTCGACTCCGGGCGTTTTCAAACCGAGATCGGACATCTGTCGAATCACAGCTTCCGTTCGGTCGAGTGACGAACCGTCCGGCAATTGCGCGAAGGCGACGAGATATTGTTTATCCTGTGTCGGAACGAAGCCGGTCGGGACTTTGTTAAAGCTCCAGCCGGTCAATACCACCAACCCCGCGTAGGCAACCAGCGCGATCGCGCTCTTGCGCAAAACGCTGCCGACACCAGCGGAATACTTGTCGCCGGACCATGCGAACAGTTTGTTGAACGGGCGGAAGATCCAACCGAGCCCGCGTTCCATAACGCGACCGAACCAATCTTTTGGAGCTCGATGGTCTTTGAGCAACACTGCGCACAAGGCCGGCGAAAGTGTCAGAGAATTGAACGCAGAAATAACTGTCGAGATCGCGATCGTGATCGCGAATTGTTTGTAGAACTGCCCGGTTAACCCGCTGATGAAGGCCGTGGGCACGAACACCGCGCACAACACCAGCGCCGTGGCAATGATCGGGTTCGTCACTTCGCTCATGGCGCGTTTCGCCGCGTCGAACGGTGAAAGCCCAAGCGCGATATTGCGCTCGACGTTTTCGACAACAACGATCGCGTCATCGACGACAATTCCGATCGCAAGCACCAACCCGAACAGCGTCAGGTTATTAATCGAAAAGCCCAACGCGAGCATCACGGCAAACGTGCCAACCAACGACACCGGAACGGCGGCGAGCGGAATGATTGATGCGCGCCATGTTTGCAAAAACAGAATGACGACGAGCACCACAAGCAGTGTCGCTTCGAGCAACGTATGGATGACCGCGTCGATCGAGTGACGAACGAAAACCGTCGGGTCATAAACCACGGCGTAATCGATGCCGTCCGGGAAATTCTTTTTCAGTTCGTCCATTTTGGCGCGAACGTCTTCCGAGAGTTGCAACGCGTTCGCGCCCGGCGTTTGGAAAATGGGGAGCGCGACCGCTGACTTGTTATTCAACAACGAACGCAATGCGTAACTGCCCGCGCTCATCTCGACACGCGCGACATCTTTCAGCAACGTCTTCTCTCCATTGGCACCCGTCTTGACGATGATCTGGCCAAATTCGTCAGGCGTAATGAGGCGGCCTTTGGTATTTATCTGATATTCGAAATTTACCGGATCACCAACCGGCTGTTGGCCGATTGCGCCCGCGGCCACTTGCACGTTTTGTTCGCGAATTGCGTTCACCACATCGCTCGCCGTCAAATTGCGGCTCGCGACTTTATCGGGGTTAAGCCACACGCGCATGGCGTAGTCGCCGGAACCGAACACTTCCACGTCACCGGCGCCGGGAATACGCGCAAGCGAATCCTTCACCTGCAACGTGGCGTAATTGCGCAAATAAACTTCGTTATAGCGGCCGTTCGGCGAGAACAAGTGCACCACCATCGTCAGGTCGGGCGACTGCTTCAACGTCGTCACGCCAATGCGTCGAACTTCTTCAGGCAACTTGGGCAACGCCTGCGCCACGCGGTTCTGCACCTGCACCTGCGCTTTATCAACATCTGTCCCAAGCTTGAACGTCACGGTCAACGTCATCACGCCGTCACCGGTCGCCTGCGAAAAAAGGTAGAGCGAGTTTTCGACGCCATTGATTTCCTGCTCAAGCGGCGAGGCAACAGTTTCCGAAATCGTCTTTGGATTCGCGCCAGGATAAATCGCGCGCACAACGATCGTCGGCGGCACAATTTCCGGATATTCGCTGATCGGCAGACGCTTCACAGCGATTAAGCCGACGACGAAGATCAAAATCGACAACACACCTGCAAAGATCGGTCGTCGAATAAAGAAATGTGAAAAGTTCATTTTGGTTTCGTATACGGACTGCGCGAAGCGCGGTCCTCACCTGTTAATCTTGTTTCGCGACTTTGTTGTCGTTCGTGGCATCCGCAACCTGCTCCTGCGGCGCAACTGGCATTCCGGGACGAGCCCGTTGCAAGCCGTTGACGACTATCTTTTGGCCCGGTTGCAAACCGGAACGAATGACGCGCTTGCCGTTGATGATCGGACCGAGCGTCACCGCCTGGTAAGCAACGGTGTTCGATTCGGTCAAGGTCAGTACATATTTTTGCGCCTGGTCAGTGCCGATAGCGCGCTCGCTTACGAGCACGGTTGGGCGCTGCTCACTCACCGGAACGCGGATGCGTGCGAACAATCCGGGAACGATCTTACCGTCCGGATTATTAAACACCGCCCGGAGCAAAATGCTTCCCGTGTTTGGATCCAATTTGTTATCGAACGATTCGATTTGGCCGCGATGCGCGAAATCCTGTTCGTCGCCGAGTTGCAATTCGACCGGCACTTTGCCATCGGCATTGGTCTGCAGTTTTTTCGCCGCAGCCAGCGAATTAAATTTGAGCAGCGTGTTCTCGTCGACGTCGGCGTAAACGTAGACTGGATCGACTGAAACGATTGTTGTTAGCAGCGTCGCTGTGCCGGCGACCCCGTTGACGTAATTGCCTTCCGTCAACAATGCGCGGCTGACGCGGCCATCGATCGGCGCGCGGACCTGCGTGTAATCCAGATCAAGCTTGGCAAAATCACGGGCAGCTTCAGCCGACAAAAGCGCGGCCTTGGCGGCGTTGAACTTTGCAACGCGCGCGTCAGATTCTTCCGTTGAGATTGCTTTGTTGGCCAGCAACGTTGCGGAACGGTCGGCTTCGCGTTTGGCATTTTCGAATT
>JAICXV010000613.1 GCA_025934545.1 Verrucomicrobiia bacterium | reverse complement strand
CGTCGGACCGGGTTGAAAGGTTTTGCACGCCGGTTGCGCTGATGCTGCCGGGTTGCTCGGTCCAGGAACGTTTCGCGCTCGCGTTGAACGCCGGCTCGTAAATCGCCGACGCTTCGGCCAGCAAAAAGATGTCAGTGAACGGCGTATACCGCTGAATTTGAACGTCGAGATTGTGTTGCACGGCCATTTCGACGGCCTGCTGCAAAGTAAGCGAAAGTGTCTTGTTGGTTTGGGTTTGAGCCTGCGCGGCGCAAGTGATTGCGCAGCAAAACAAACAGACTAGCTTCATGTATCGCATTTGACGGCTGGCAGCGTGCGAAACTTCAACCATTTCGTCAAACTACATTACTGCCACGCGCACTGCGTCAGCCCTGCCATCGTCATCGGCTCACCCAGCCGCTCGCGCCAGCCGATCGGCAATGCCTCTCCACGACCCTTCATCCGGCGGCGCTTCTACCACAATCAACTTCGCCCCTTCCTCATCGCATCGATGTAACTCCGCATAAAGCGCTCGCGCGAACGCCTCCGGATCGTGCGGAATCACCGAGATCCGTCCAAAGTCGTCATGCGATGGAATTCGCGAATAGGCGACCACATGCACGCACTCTTTTGGAAAGTTGAAATCTGAAATTTTAAATTTTAGATCCTGCGCCGTTTCCCATTTCAACACGACCAACTTGGCCTTCGGCGCATAATGTTTAGGCAACATTCCAGGGCTGCGTAAAGTGTTCGTCGCACCAGTCGAAATCGCCGGCCTCTCTCCAAGCGCCGCGGAAAGCGATTCTTCATGAATCATACCCGGACGCAGAATCCGCGGTGTTGCCAAGGTCAAATCAATCACAGTTGATTCGATGCCTACGTTGGCGGCTCCCCCGTCGACAATCAACGGAACTGCTGCCCCGAGACTTTTCTGAACATGCTCCGCCGTGGTCGGGGATATTTCGTTCGACCGATTCGCGCTCGGTGCTGCCAGTGGAAATCCGCACTTCCTGATAACGGCTTGAATAAATGGATGACTCGGCCAACGAACTCCTACGGTCTCACCTCCGGCCGTCACAATTTCCGGGACCTTGTCGGATTTGCGCAAAACGATGGTTAGCGGCCCGGGCCAAAATGATTTCACCAAGCGCGACGCCCCATCCGGCCAATTCGCGACACAATCTTGGGCCATCTGCAAACTCGCGACATGCACAATGATCGGATTGTGTGATGGCCTGCCCTTCGCGTGATAAATTTTTTCAACGGCTTGTGCATTCAAGGCATTCGCGGCGAGCCCGTATACCGTCTCGGTTGGCAATGCAACAATTTCGCCGACGCACAACAACTTCGCAGCGCGGTCAACTGCAGCGTCAAACAAAGCGGACGTATGGGTTGGCAAAATCTCGGGTTTCATCAAAAATCGCTCGCCCATTTTAACTGTCCTGCGCCATTTGAACACACCGCATTTCGCGCCTAGGGTTTAAATCTGTTATGAACGAACGAATTAAACTCGCGTCGGTCAACCCCGGTGCCGTCAAAGCGCTGCTCGGAGTTGAAAAATATTTATCCCATTGCGGCCTCGACCGGAAATTGCTCGACCTGATTAACCTCCGCGTTTCGCAGGTCAACGGTTGTGCTTATTGCCTCGATATGCATTGGAAAGATCTGCGGGCCGCTGGAGAAACAGAGCAACGACTTTATAGCCTCAACGCCTGGCGCGAAGCGCCGGTTTATTCTGAAAAAGAGCGTGCCGCTCTGGCATGGGCCGAAGCCGTAACTCTGTTACCTCACCATGAAGTTCCTAACGATGTCTTCGAGGAAGCCCACCGCCATTTCAACGATGAGCAACTGGCCAATCTCACCGTCGCTGTCGCCATGATAAATAGCTGGAACCGTCTGAATATCGCATTCAAACGCGAATCCGGCTCCTACCGTGCCGGCAGTCTGGAAAAGATGCTCGTCGCGGCATAACGAGCGGATCAACCGTTCAGGCACGTTTCAAGCACGCACTACGCAGCATTGGCAAGCCGCACGAATCCAATTAAACTGCGGTCGTGCAATTGTTGACCGAACATCTCAAATCAGGCAAAGCGCTCAACCGCGCCGATGTGGTTTTTGCCGTGGAGGTGTTGGTCGGTGAAAAAGTTTCGGTCACAACCAAAGCCGAATTTCTCACTGCGCTCGCGTTAAAAGGCGAAACGCCGGAGGAAATTGCCGCGTTCGCTTCGGCGTTGCGGGAATTGTCCCTTCAGCCGCCGATCGATGCCGAGACGCGCGCGCTCGAAATTCTGGACGTTTGCGGCACGGGCGGCGACCGCCTCAATACGTTTAATATTTCCACGAGCGTCGCGCTCGTTGTTGCCGCCGCCGGTGTGCCCGTCGCAAAACACGGCAATCGCGCCATCACTTCCCAATGCGGCAGCGCCGATGTTCTCGAAGCGCTCGGCATAAAAGTTGATCTTCAACCTGACGCTGCCGCCAAGTCGTTGCGCGAACATCATTTCGCATTTTTCTTCGCGCCGAATTATCACCCCGCGTTCAAAAACATCGCGCCCGTTCGCAAGATGTGCGGCGAAAAAGGGCAACGAACCATTTTTAACTTCCTCGGCCCGTTGCTCAATCCCGCGCGGCCGAGCGCGCAATTGATTGGCGTTCCGCAACCGGCTTTGTGCGAACCGATGGCGCGCGTGCTG
>JAICXV010000536.1 GCA_025934545.1 Verrucomicrobiia bacterium | reverse complement strand
TTGGGCATGGCGCTTGCAGAAGCGATCGTGTTCTACGCGTTGTTCCTGGTCAAATCAGGTGCACCAACCCCGTAGTTATCTGTCTTCCCGCCCTCTCCTCTGCCGAGGAGAGGGTTGGGGAGAAGAAGCATTGTTAATAAATTTTTTGTATGAACCATAATTTAATTTTGGCAACGCTGACGAGCGACCTCGCGCAAAGCGCGAAGGAGACCGGCGAACGTTTCGGATGGGATCCGCCCCACTTTATCGCGCAGTGCATCAGTTTTTGCATTGTCGCATTTCTCCTCTATAAATTTGCCTACAACCCGATCCTCAAGGTGCTCGACGAACGCCGTCATCGCATCGCCGAAGGATTGGCCAACGCCGACAAGATCAAAGCCGAACTCGCGCGCACCGAAGCGCAACGCGTCGAAACTTTGAATCAAGCCAACGCGCAAGCGAACAAGATGATTGAGGATGCCCGCGCCGCCGCGGCTCGTGTGCAGGAACAGGAAACGCAGAAGGCCATCACTCAAGCTGAACAGATTATCGCCAAAGCCAAAGAAGCCGCTGATATTGAGCACGCCCGCATGTTGGCTGACTTGAAGCGTGAAGTCGTCGGTCTCGTCGTCAAGACCACCTCGTCTGTCACTGGCAAGGTTTTGACTGCCGATGACCAAAACCGTTTGGCCGAAGAAACCCGTCGTCAACTTGCTGCTTAATCAGAAATGAAGATCAGCAAACAAGCCAAAGTTGAAGCGCGCCGCTTGTTCCGCGAATGCTCGGTCAACGGCCGATTTGATGAAAACCGCGCGCGCCAGGTCGTGACTCTTTTGGCCGATCAACAACCTCGCGGTTTCTTGCCTATCCTCACGCAATTTCAAAAATTGCTGAAGATGGATGACGAACGGCGCACAGCCATCATCGAGAGCGCCAGCTCGATGACGCCCGATTATCAGGCGAAAGTTCAAGGCGATCTGACGAAAATCTACGGCAACGACCTGAAATTTGTTTATAAACAGAATTCTGTCCTCTTGGGCGGTTTGCGAATCAAAGTCGGCGGCGATGTCTACGATGGCAGCGTCCAGGGTCGACTCGAAGCATTACAAGAAAGTATTTAATTGAGAATTTTTAGTTTCCTATGAGCACTACACTCCTTCAAGAAATCGAATCCAAGATTTCCGGCCTTAAGACCGGCGTCCAAAAGCAAAACGTCGGCACCGTCCGCGAAATCGGCGACGGCGTCGCAAAAATCGAAGGCCTCTCCGACGCGATGCTCAACGAAATGTTGGACTTCGGCAACGGCGTTGTCGGCCTTGCGCTCAACCTAGAAGAAACCGAGGTCGGCGCGATCATTCTCGGCGAATACACCAGCGTCAAAGAAGGCCAGGAAGTCAAAACGACCGGCAAACTGTTGCAGGTGCCCGTCGGCAAAGGCCTGCTCGGCCGCGTCGTTAACGCGCTGGGTATGCCGCTCGATGGCAAAGGCCCCATCAAAGCCGACGCACAATATCCTGTCGAAAAAATCGCCCCGGGCATCATTCGTCGTAAATCCGTCAGCCAACCGGTGCAAACCGGTATTATGGCCGTCGACGCGATGATTCCGATTGGCCGCGGCCAACGCGAATTAATCATCGGTGACCGTTCCACCGGCAAGACCACCATCGGCGTCGACACCATCATTAGCCAGGCGCGCCAAAACAAAGCGGCCGAAGCTGCGAAGGATCCTGATTATCGTCCGCTCTATTGCATCTACGTCGCTATCGGCCAGAAGCAATCCAACGTTGCACGCGTCATTGCCGTTTTGGAAGAAGCCGGTGCGATGCCTTACACGATTATCGTTAGTGCCAGCGCTTCGGATTCCGCCACGAACCAATACCTGGCTCCGTTCGCCGGTGCGGCGATGGGCGAATGGTTCATGGATAACAACATGGATGCGCTCATCATCTATGATGACCTTTCCAAGCACGCTGTTGCCTATCGCCAGGTCTCGCTCGTTTTGAAGCGTCCTTCCGGCCGCGAAGCGTATCCCGGTGACGTGTTCTACCTTCACAGCCGTTTGCTCGAACGTTCCGCGCGTGTCAGCGAACGTTACGGTGGCGGTTCCTTGACCGCTCTGCCGATCATCGAAACCCAGGCCGGTGACGTCTCGGCCTACATTCCGACGAACGTTATTTCGATCACCGACGGCCAGATCTATCTGGAAACCGATTTGTTCTACCAGGGCATTCGTCCTGCGGTATCCGTCGGTCTGTCGGTCTCACGCGTCGGCTCCGCCGCGCAAATCAAAGCGATGAAACAAGTCGCTGGCCGTATTAAGCTCGACCTCGCGCAGTTCCGTGAACTTGCAGCGTTCGCCCAATTCGGTTCGGATCTTGATGCGAAGACGCAAAAGCAACTCGAGCTCGGCAAACGCATCGTCGAAGTTTTCAAGCAACCGCAATATAACCCGATGCCAGTCGAAGTGCAGGTCGCTGTTCTTTGGTGCGTGCAAAACGCGTTTATGGACGACGTCGCCGTCGACAAGATCAAAGATTTCCAGGCCAAGCTCACGGACTTCCTGACCAGCCGCAAACCGCAATTGATGGACGGCATCCGCAAGAAGAAAGCTTTGGACGACGCGCTGACCGGCGAACTAAAAGCCGCTGTCACGGAATTCAAACAGACTTACCGCTAAACCGTAACGAGCGATGCCATCAACACGCGACATACGCCGGCGCATTAAGTCGGTTAAAAATACGGCGCAGATCACCAAGGCCATGCAAATGGTCGCGGCGTCGAAGATGCGCAAGGCCCAGCAATCCGCGCTGGCTAGCCGTCCGTATGCGACATTGCTGGACGAAATTCTTGCGCCGATCGCGAGTTCAGCCGGAGACCTGCAGCATCCGTTGATGGAATCGCGCGATATCAAAAAGCGTTTGGTCATCGTCGTCAGTTCCGACAAAGGCTTGTGCGGCGCTCTCAACAGCAACCTGATGCGCGAAGCCGCGAAGTTCGACAAGGACACGACCATTTATCTTGCCGTCGGCAAGAAAGGCTCTCAATTCATCGCGCGCACCAAGCGCAACCTTTCGGGCGAGTTCACCTACAAGGACGCGCCGCTGTTCGCTGAA
>JAICXV010000607.1 GCA_025934545.1 Verrucomicrobiia bacterium | reverse complement strand
GCGTGATGAAGCGCGTGAATGAAAATCAAGTGATCGTTTATCATCGCACGTTTCGCGTTCCGAATTCGTGGAAGGGAAATCGGGTGTTGTTACATTTCGGAGCGGTGGATTGGGAGACGGTTGTGGTGGTGAATGGAAAACGCATCGGCGAACATCGCGGCGGCTACGACGCGTTCACATTCGACATCACTGACGCCTTGAAACGGAAAGTTCGGCTGGCGCGTTTCGGACGTGACCAATACGACTACAACCTCGAACAAGACATCGAAATCTCCGTCTTCGACCCAACCGAAGGCGGCCAACCACGCGGCAAACAAGTGCGTGATCCGAAGGGCATTTATTACACGCCCAGTTCCGGCATTTGGCAGACGGTCTGGCTTGAACCGGTCCCGCACGCTTATATCGCGGATTTCAAAATTACACCCGATGTCGATAACCAATCACTGCGCGTCACCGTTGATGCCAAGGGTGCCGATCTTGTCCAAGCCATCGCGTATGCGGGTGGCCGCGAAGTGGGTCGCGAGACTGGCGATCCTGGAAAAGAATTCAAGGTGCGCATCCCCAAACCGCATTTGTGGTCTCCGGACGATCCGTATCTCTACAATCTTAAGATCGAACTGTTGAAAGGCCGCACGCCGCGCGCGGGCGGTGATGGCGTTAAGTATGGCGAAACGTTTCGCACCATCGATGCGGTGAAAAGCTATTTCGCCATGCGCAAAATCAGCCTTGGCAAAGACGAGCGCGGCATCACCCGGCCGATGCTGAACGACAAATTCATTTTTCAAATCGGACCGCTCGACCAGGGCTTCTGGCCCGACGGCCTCTACACCGCGCCCACCGACGATGCGCTTCGCTACGACTTGGAAATGACCAAAAAGTTCGGATTCAACATGACGCGCAAACACGTCAAAGTTGAACCCGACCGTTGGTATTATCACTGCGATAAACTCGGCCTCCTCGTCTGGCAGGACATGCCGAGCGGCAACAACACAACACCGGCCGACAAAGCCGAGTTCGAGCACGAACTCAAACAACTTGTCGAAACCCATTACAACCATCCCTGCATCTACATGTGGGTTGTCTTCAACGAAGGTTGGGGCCAATACGATACCGAACGTTTGACCGGTTGGGTGAAACAAATGGATCCTTCGCGCCTCGCCGACAACGCCACCGGCTGGACCGACAAAAAGTGCGGCGACGTCATCGACATGCATAACTATCCCGGCCCCGGTTCGCCGCAACCCGAAGCCAACCGCGCCGCCGTTCTCGGTGAATTCGGCGGCCTGGGTCTCGGCATCGACGGCCACACGTGGACACAAAAAACCTGGGGTTACCAGGGCATGTCTGATCGCGCCGGCTTGACCCATCGTTACGTCAATCTGATGCGCAAAGCTTGGGCGCTCGAAAAAAATCCCGGCCTCAGCGCCGCCGTCTATACTCAAATCACCGATGTTGAAACCGAATGCAACGGTTTGATGACCTATGATCGCGCCGTTGTTAAACCGAACGCTCGAAAAATCGCCGCCGCCAATCGCGGCCATGTCCCGCCAGAACCGAAACACACCGTCATCCTTCCGACGTCGAAGGAAAATCCCGTTGTCTGGAAATACACATTCACAAATCCTGATAAGGCAGGGACGGTCGCTTTGCATCGTCCGGGCATTTGGACTCAACCCAATTTCGACGACTCGAATTGGCAACAAGGCGAAGGCGGTTTCGGCACCAAAGGCACGCCCGGCTCCGTCGTCCGCACCACATGGAACACCGGCGACATTTGGCTCCGCCGCGACTTCGAATTGCCACCCGGCAAATACGACGAAACCAACTTGCTCGTCCACCACGACGAAGACGCCGAGATCTATATCAACGGCAAACTCGCGACCAAGCTGAGCAATTACGCAGTTGAGTATACCGACGAGGGCATCCGCTCTGGCGCTTTGAATTCCTTGCGTGCCGGTAAAAACACCATCGCCGTCCACTGCCGCAACACCTCCGGCGGCCAATACATCGACGTCGGCCTCGAAAAAGTCGGCGAATAAAGGTCAAGCGGCGCGCCCCGATGCGCGCTGGACGGGTGCATTGGTTCGCGATTACAATGGCCGACCTTAATGTCGCAGCCCGAAAAACTTTTGCGCGAACTCATCGCGCTGCCCAGCGTCAACCCGGCGTTTTTGCCTGCGGGCGACAGTCGCGCTGGTGAACGTCGCATTGCGGAATATCTCGCCGCAACCGCCGCGCGCGCCGGGTTGGATGTCGACCTGCACAAAGTGCTACCGGGCCGTCCAAATTTTTTGGCGAAACTTTCGCCAAAAGGAACGGTGACGCAACGGATTGTCCTCGCCCCGCACATGGACACCGTGCCGCCGATGACCGACGAGCAATTGCTGCCACGGCGCGAGAACGATCGTTTATACGGTCGCGGCGCGTGCGATACCAAAGGCTCTATCGCCGCGATGCTCAGCGCGGTGATGCAATTGGCCGCGAGTAAAAAGCGTCCGCAAAAAACGGAGATCTGTTTCGTCGGATTAATCGACGAAGAAAACGCCCAAGCCGGCTCGCGCGCTTTCGCGGCGAGTCGCTTCAAAGCTGACCTCGCCATTGTTGGCGAGCCGACCTTGAACAAAGTTGTCACCGCGCACAAAGGTAGCCTCTGGTTGCAACTGGAAACGCGCGGCAAAGCGGCGCACGGC
>JAICXV010000370.1 GCA_025934545.1 Verrucomicrobiia bacterium | reverse complement strand
CTTGCCGGCGCCGTCCATGTGAGCACGCCGGTGTTGGCATCGATGGTCGCACCGGGCGGGCAACCGGGATCAAGGCTGAATGTAAATGTGTTGGCCGGATTCGCCAGGTCGGTGGCGGTGTTAGTGAAAACCAAAGTGCCACCGCTACCGGCAACCTGATCGGGTAACAGCGAAACCGTGACGCTTGAGTTGGTATCAGGCGTCAATACGAACGCATGGGTCTGGCCGTTGGTCGTAATACCGTAACCGGTGATCTGACGCCCATTGTTGATGCTTTGTGCTGATGTGAGCTCTGTCCAACCGGAGTTGGCTGGAATCAAATAATTGAGGTCGAACATTCTTGTGCCGTCGTAATAGAAGGCATGCGTGATTGTGGAAGAGAACGGCGTGTATGTGTAGTAACCGACGACTTGCCCGGGAGAATTAAGCGCGAGTCCAGCGCTTTCCTGTCCACCGAACACGCCGAGATCCTGCATTACTCCGCCACTATAGATAAACGCATGCGCTTTGGCGTCGGCCGTAACGGCGTAACCGGTGATTTGATCTGAATCGTTAATGGCAGCGGCACTGCTGTCGCTGCCGCCGAACGTACCCAAATCAGTCATATTGGTGCCGCTATAAAAAAAAAGCATGGGTTCCACCGCTCGACGAGTCGGCCTCGCCGACGATGTGCGCAGAATTGTTAATGCCAAAAGCGCTGCTGTAACTGCCGCCCAGTGTGCCGAGGTCGATGAGATTTGTGCTCGTTGTATCTCGGAAAAACGCGTGGTCATTGCCCCCGGTTACGAACGTCGTAATAGCCTCGCCGACTATTTGGCCTACATCGTTGATAGCGTGGGCGTCACTATAATCGCCGCCGAGCGTCCCTAAATCGGTTTTCGCGCCGGCGGTGAACAATCCCGCCCGATATTGTCCGTTTGTGACGAGTTGGCCGACTACTTGATTGGAATTATTGAGAGCGTGACCGCTGCCGTAAGCTGCGCCGGCCGGCACTCCAGGGGTCAAATCAACGATGTTAGTGATGCGGTACAGAAACGCGTGCGTTGCATTGCCATTCAAAGCCGACTCGCCGGTAACAAACCCGTTGGTGTTGATGCCATAACCCAGTGAATAATTCCCACCCAAGGTTCCAACATCGATAATCGCAAACCCACCACCAAAAACATTCGACGCCAGAGTGAGAAACAGAGAAACGCGAAATATCCACGAGCCGGACAAGGCTGAATGCGACCTTGATTGAGTTAGGTTTTCGGACATGTCGCTATTCAAACGGGAACACTCAATCAAGAAGAGCCGGTTGAAACAAGGCAATTACCCTCGGTGCAACGCGGTCAACAGGTTTCCACAATGGCAAGCAAGTTATCATGGGGCAACCTTCTTGGCCGCTACGTGCCAGTCGAAGTAGAGTTCGTTGCGCACGCTGCCGTGTACAGGTTGATAAGGCAGATCGCCCCACCATGAAACAGTCGGATCAGGCACGTTAACCTTGTCCACGTCTGTGATGGCAAACGTCTGAGCCGGCGAGCAGTAGGAGGTGAGCGTTGACATCTTTAAGGGTTCGACTTCTGGTGCACCGTTGAAGGCGGGATAACCGAACGGTTGGACCTGATTTGGGGAAGGGTCCACATCGACGTTGAGCAAGTAACTGGTTCGACCGACCATGTCGTTTAAGCTGGTTCCGGTCATCTGCAAGTAGCTGGGACAGACAAAGGTTTTCACCAGTTGCGTATCCTCGGACGGTGCGCGGAACCCCATGAGCGAGGCAACATAATACATCAGTTCGTTGTCCGAATTGATGTCGTAACTGGCTTGAGCGCCTGCCCAGCATGGGCCTGGCAATGTGCTTTTGTTATCATCGGTGTACATCTGCACGGCAAGGCCGACCTGCTTGAGGTTGTTTAAGCAGGAAGTCTGGTGTGCCTTCGCCTTTGCGCGCGCCAAAGCCGGCAGTAACATCGAGGCAAGAATGGCGATAATGGCAATTACCACGAGCAACTCGATCAGCGTAAATCCCCCATTCCCCGCCCTTGGATCTTTGAGTCGGCTGTTCATGATTTGAAATGTGCGACCGCTAACGATAGCAGGTTGCGTGCTCAGTTTGCTATTAGGGAATTTGGCAGCGGCAAGGTTTGCTTAGCTACTTTACCTTCAACATGTTCCTTCAGGAGAGACGGTGCTTCTCATCTGGCACGAAAAGTGGTAGTGATATTCGCCCGTGAAAACGCTACGTCGATTTCAATACATCCTTTTCTTTATCGCCATGCTGGCATTTTGCGGTTACCAGGTGAGCACGCAGTTTGCAGCAAACGAAGCGCGTCATGCCGACCTCCGCGATTCCTTTATTCATCTTTGGGCGAAACATGAGAGTGCGGCGGCACAAAAACTTTACGTCGAACTGATCGGAGGATTGGCAAAGCAGTCTAATAACTCCCTGATTGCCGATCAAAAGCGCGCCGCCCTATTCGCTTCAACCAGGAATGCCTCTTACGACGATCTTCTTTGGCGATACTACTGTTCGGTCAACAAGGAACTCGAAAAGCGGCACAAGGACGTCGTGGCGCTGAATAATAAGGGCGGCAAATGAATCGCAAGGTTGACGAGCGTGTAAGGGTTGACGGGAAGTTTTTCCGGTTGGATCGGTCGAGATTTCCGATCAAAGGCGTTACCTACGGACCGTTTTGCCCCGATGAACACGGTTCGACCTTCGCTTCACCCGACCAGACCAAAAAAGATTTCGAACAACTCAACCAACTTGGCGCGAACGTTCTCCGTTGTTATTACGTTCCACCAAAGTGGCTGCTCGACCTTGCACATCAACATGGCCTAAAGCTCTTGATCGACGTTCCGTGGGAAAAACACCGGTGCTTCCTCGATTCAAAAGAGTCCCGCAAGCGCGCACACAAAGCCGTGCGCGACGCGATGGAGCAGTGCAAAAATCATCCGGCATTTTTTGCCGCGAGCGTGGTTAACGAGATTCCAGCGGAGATCGTGCGTTGGAGCGGGCCAGACCGTGTGATGCGTTTCATCGACGAATTGATCGATGATGCGAAGTCCATCGACCCTGATGGGCTTTATACTTTCAGTTCTTTTCCCCCGACTGAATTCCTGCTGCCGCAGAATATCGATTTCGTTTGTTTCAATGTTTACCTGCATCACCAGAAATCATTCGAAGCATATTTGTCGCGTCTGCAAACCCTCGCTGAGGCCAAGCCTTTAATGCTCGGTGAGTTCGGATTGGATTCGTTTCGTGTCGGCGAAAAAGAGAAATGCGAAATTTTGACATGGCAAATCGAGACCGCATTCCATAGCGGACTGGCGGGAACTGTCGTTTTTAGCTTTACCGATGATTGGTGGCGCAGCGGTCATCAAATTGAAGACTGGTCCTTCGGCCTAACCACCGTTGATCGCAAACCGAAAGATTCTTTTGCCACCGTTCAAAAACTTTACAAGCAAGCCCCGCGGTTTCCGTTGCCGGTTACACCGAAAGTTTCTGTCGTCGTCGCGAGCTATAACGGCGATCAAACATTGGCCGACTGTCTCCATTCGTTTTCTCGCGTGAAGTATCCAGACTTCGAAGTCATTCTCATCGATGATGGCTCTACCGACGACACTCCGCAAATTGCGCGGCGTTATCCCTTCGTGCGATATATTCGTCAAACAAACATGGGTTTGTCCGCGGCGCGTAACGCGGGTATCGCTGCGGCCATCGGTGAAATTGTCGCGTTCACTGACTCCGACTGTCGCGCCGATGAAGACTGGCTGAATTATTTGGTCGGCGACATGCTGGCTGGAAACTTCGCTGGAATGGGCGGTCACAACTTCCTGCCGCCGGAAGATTCACCGATTGCCGCTGCGGTGATGGTGTCACCGGGTGGGCCAGTTCACGTGATGCTGACCGATCGTGAAGCCGAACATATCCCCGGTTGCAACATGGCCTTCTACAAATCGGCGCTGGAAGAAGTCGGGGGGTTCGACCCGATTTATCGAAAGGCTGGCGACGACGTTGACATCTGCTGGCGACTG
>JAICXV010000280.1 GCA_025934545.1 Verrucomicrobiia bacterium | reverse complement strand
GCATGCGCGGGCCGTAGGTATTGAAAATGCGGACGATCTTGGTGTCGATTCCGTGTTCCCGGTGATAAGCCATGGTCATCGCCTCAGCAAATCGCTTCGATTCATCGTAACAACCGCGCGGACCAATGGTATTTACATTCCCCCAGTAGGTTTCTTTCTGCGGATGTTCCAATGGATCGCCGTAAATCTCAGACGTTGACGCAATCAAAAATTTGGCGCCCTTATTCTTCGCCAACCCGAGCGCTTTGTGCGTCCCAAGCGAACCAACCTTCAAAGTTTGAATTGGCAGTTCGAGATAATCGATCGGGCTGGCCGGCGATGCAAAATGCCAGACGTAATCGACCGGCAAATCGAGAAACAAAAACTCGGTCACGTCCTGCTGGATGAATTTAAAGTCTCGATTACCCGCGAGATGAGCAATGTTGTCGACGCTGCCCGTTACAAAATTATCAATCGCCACGACTTTGTGCCCGCGTCCAAGAAGCAAGTCACAAAGGTGCGACCCGAGAAATCCCGCACCACCTGTGACGACGGACGTGGGTTTCGTGGATTTCGTCTTATTCGGTTTCGCCATAGCTTTTAATTAACCACAGATAAACACAGATGCACACTGCTGATGCAAATGTTAATTTCCAGAGGAGGTTCGGTTAATTTCTGGTGGCGAGGTCCGGCCGGTTGTTTGATGCGCTGGAGACAAAAGCTCGTTGTGGTTATCCGCCGACGCCTGAATTAACCCACGGCATGCCTTGATACCGCGCCCTCCCATTTTGTCAGAGTAACGAATATTTAAACTACCCGCATTGAAGTCGCACAATGCGCGTTTAAGAATTGTGGCTCTCGATTGTCAAACAAATAGAGACTAAGGTCTTGATTACTTCGCGCCCTTGCCCAGGACAACCACCGGGACCGTCATGCAGAGAATTTTGAAATCCAGCCACAACGACCAATTGTCGATGTATTCGAGGTCCAGCCGCACCCATTCCTTGAAATCGCTCAGGTTGCTGCGGCCACTCACCTGCCACAGACAAGTCAACCCCGGCTTCACGCTCAATCGACGCCGATGCGCCAGATCATCGAACCGCGCGACTTCATCGACTGGTAATGGCCGCGGTCCCACCAGGCTCATCTCGCCACGAAGCACGTTCAACAGTTGTGGAAACTCATCAATACTATATTTGCGCAACCATTGTCCCACCCGCGTCACGCGCGGATCGTTTGTTACCTTGAATACTGGACCCGACATCTCATTCAATGCGGCCAATTCTTGCTTGCGTTGTTCTGCGTCAGAAACCATCGAGCGAAATTTATACATCGTAAACGGCTTGCCGTTCACGCCGCTGCGTTGCTGTCTAAAGAAAATTGGGCCCGGCGACGTCCTCTTGATAGCCAGCGCCGCTGCGATAAGAACCGGTGAAAAGAAAACCAGCAACAACATCGCGCCAAAGAAATCCAGGGTCTGCTTAATCAGCCTGCGCCACGGTGTCTCGCGATTGGCGTGAAACACCAAAACCGGCCGGCCATAAAATTCGTCCAAACTCGTCTGCGAAATCTGTGTCTTAAAGAAGTCCGCCACCAACCACGCCTCGACGCCCTCCAATTCACAAGCCTGGATCGCCTTCTCGACTTTGCCGAACAACGTATGCTGCGCGCTCAAAATTACTCCATTGACGGAATGTTCGTGAAGAAACGCGACCAACTTTTCAACCGGCGACTCATTCAAATCAAATTCCGCCACGACATCCAGTTCATCGGACGCCCGGCCGATCTCTTGCCGCATGCGCTGCGTGTCCGTCTTGGTGCCGACCAGGATGACTCGCCGGCGAAATTGCGATTGGCCAAATTTCGTCCGATATACCAACCGTAATAACTCTTCCTTCAGTGCGATCGCCACAAAGCTGAATATCCCAAACAAAACGACCACACCGCGCGCCACTTCGATGTGAATCATATAAAGCACCAGAATCAAACCGACGGTGTTGAATGTGCAGGCTTTGGCCAATTGCCAAAACATTTCCCAATGCGAGCCTACGACCGCTCGCTTGTAAAATCCTTGCGATTCGAGGACAAGCGGCGCGAGTGGAATGACGACGAGGAACAATAAGAAATAGCCCTGAAAAAACGGATGAATCGGATCAACCAAAAAACGAACGCTCCCTATCCCGAATTCCTCCCCGGCGTAACGCCGGCTGAGCTGGTACCGAACAAAATGAGCCACCCATAAGGAAAGGGCACAAAGTGCCCCATCCAAAAACTGTAGAACGAGGGTTCTTAACTGGCGCTGGCGACGTAACATTCCTTTACTGGCCGCCATTATAACGCCAGACCTCCCTCTTTAGCAAGGTAAGCGAGGCTTAACTTTCAACCCCTTCACCCCTCTAGGCCGCCATTTTATGCTCTTCGGCGCCACACAGTTGGGAGCAACCCGCCGACCCATTTCCCTCACTATGCGCAACTTGCCCGGTAAACACCGGCTTGCCCGCACGTTCAGGGTTAAGATCAGCCCGCGCCATTTCCAACCATTTTACGAACCACTCCTCAGAACTCCATTGACCCATGCATCTAATATCGCAGCCCACGACAATTCTTCTACCCGAATCCACCTTGAGCAATCCGGCAGGGTCAAACACCAATTCACCCTGACCTACGCCGCAGCCATACCCTGCGCTCGTCAAGTGCGGACCTGACGAATACCTTGGCGGCGGCCCTCACCCGCCGCCGCCAATCTCGTTCCTCCGCCTGGCCCCTCTCCGTGCCCGCTTCGACAATGACCGATCATCCGGGCAACCTGTTAATCGATAAATCAGTCTTAGTTATCGATTTTTTGTATGAGATCTTTTGAACCGTTTGTTAAGGTGAATCCGATGAAGCTTGCACCATCGTCGCTGGCCATATGATGAATCGAATTATTTCCGCAATACTAATTTCACTAGGAGGGTTCCTTGTTTCCTGCTCGAGCCCGATTAACACCGTTTCCGACGAAGTCGCGGTTGTTTTCATGCAAATGCATGAGGACGGCCAGCTTCCCGGCATCGCAAAATCCGAATTTATCGAACACGTCCAAACCGCCGGATTTCCACGCAATTACAAAATCAAGTATCCAGCCTCGGTTAGTCTTTACGCCAACAAATCAAAGGACGCGACGATCTACATTTATACTTTCACTAAAGACACGGCTGATTCGCCATGGCATCTCACCAGTGCTGCCCGCCGCGTTGAGGAGGGTGAACGGGAGGAAATGAGCATCAAATGATCGCGCTTCCGAATCGCTCGATCCTTATCTTCCATTGCGACGGGCGGCATTTCAGCTTCCACACATCGAAACTTTGTTTTACGCTCGAAACATGAGTCGAGTGTCAGGGTGGCTTTTCATCGCAATCTTCGCTAGTGCGGTGGCCGGTTGTACGCAGCAAGTCGAGGCCCCCAATGACGAGCAGAATCCCCATTTCCAGCGAGCACACGATTTAGTAAATCTCCAGGATTACAAGGGAGCCATTGACGAATTTGAAAAGGTCCTCGAAACAAATCCCAAATCGGCAGCCGCGCATTACGAACTGGGATGGATTTGTGAGAACGACAAGATTCGCGATTACGCGGCGGCCATTTACCATTATCAAACGCATCTTCGTTTGAAGCCGGATTCGGAACGAGCGGCTCAGGTGCACGACCGCATCGGCGTATGCCGCCGCGAATTGGCCAACGGCGAGTTTCCCCTTCCGACATCGCAGAATCTGCAGAAGGAACTGGACCGATTGAATGCGGAAAATCTGATGTTGAAGCAGCAGTTGGAGGCTTTGAGGACGCAGATAGCTCGCGCGCAATTGGTGCAGTCAAATCAGGTGATGCCCCCCGACGCTCGCGCACCAACCAGCACATCGCAACCCACCACTCAACGCCTTTACACGATACAATCGGGCGACACAATCAGCGCCATCGCTTCCCGATTTAAACTCAAAACCTCGGCGGTGCTGGCGGCAAACCCAAAAGTTCGGTCCGAAAAACTGCGCGTGGGCCAGAACATCAGTTTACCGGTTCAGTAAAAACACATGTTCGCGCGCATTACATTTGTGTTCGTCCTGGCGTTCTGGCTGGTCATGACCGGGTTGCTCTGGCGTTCGATCCAAAGCGGCCATCAACCGATGGGCAACAAAGTACCCGTAGACGTGGTTTGGAAAAAAATCCTGACGGCGCCGGACAATTCGTCGCTGGAAATTTTGCACTACAACGAAAAGATCGGTTATTGCAACTGGTCCGCGCGCATTGGCGAATCTCCACTGGCCACAGCGAAGCCCGAACCATCCGATGATTACCTGCCCGAAGAACTGACCACGAAGGTCACCGGTTATACTTTGGAATTGAATGGCCGCGCGACCCTCAGTTCGAATGTGCTGGTCCATGCCAACTTCGGTTTAACGCTTTCGACCAACGAAACATGGCAGGACTTTCACGCCAATCTGAATATGCGTCCGACAACCTGGGACCTTTCGGCCAACGCACAGTCGCAAAAACTGCGGTTGCAGGTCAATGACCCTTCCGGCGTGTGGCAGCGCGTTTTTAAATTTTCTGACCTGCAAGACCCTGAAAAGCTGATGCAGGATCTGGGTGGTGACTTCAGCTTCGGCGTGCTCGGCGCGATGATTCCCGGCGGCAAGAACGGCTTGGCTTCGGTTGCCAATTCGGTGAAGTGTGAAGCTTATGCCGACACGATGCAATTCGGGCACGCGCGCGTCGGCGTGTACCGGT
>JAICXV010000255.1 GCA_025934545.1 Verrucomicrobiia bacterium | reverse complement strand
GTGTTCTTCTTCCCAAAATTATCGCTCAGCTTGATATCCGCATCCGCGGGGCTTTTTGATTTGAGCGTAAAATCCGGCGCTTGAGAGCCAACTTTAATAGGCATAGTAAAATTAATGTTTCAGGTTAAAAGACGAACGGCTGTTATATGGACAGCGCTCCTTTGTGTCAATGAGGTGAATTGGCATTGTGGCAGTTTTGCTTCGCGAATGTGACGAAGCAACCAACTGCGCTCGACGCTGACTTCGTCAGCTCGGAGCGAAAGATGGTGGAGGCGGCGGGAGTTGAACCCGCGTCCCTGACTGATCAACCAGCCGCGACTACATGCTTAGTTCGAAAGATATTGTCGGCTACCAGATAACGATCGAACGCGATTCCGGCTGCTTAGCCCGCATGGAATTATTTCGGTGATTCACGCGCAGACTCCATGTTTCACCTAACCTGCAATGGCGTTCGTCCCTCGTAGCAGGTGTCCAAGGGCGAACGTCGCAGCACATTAGGCCGCGAGTGCTAATTGTTCGTTAGCTATTTTTTGGTCCGATGTTTTACGAGGCCAACGTACCATCCTCGGCATGCCGCCTCTGGCGTAACTTTCAGGTCGAAACCAGTACGCCCCCAAGGAAGCGCAAACATTATCGCGCACCAAAATGCGAAGGTCAAGCCACCCATGCCGACGCTTTGGCACCTTCTTGACACTCAATAATATGTGTCACAACGTGACACCATGAAGACCGTGTCCATCCACGAGCTACACGAACGAACCGACGATCTGGTTCGTCAGGCAGTGCGTCACGGCGACATCATTATCACCGACGGTGGCGAACCCCTCGCAAAAATCGTCGCTCATCAACCGCCACCAAAAGCGCCTTATTTCGCGCGTCGAAAACTCAATCCGGACATGGAAGCGGTGATCAGTAAACTCGTGGGCGGCACCGACAGCACTATTGCTATCTCTGAAGATCGCGAAGACCGCTATAAATGATTTACTTCGATATGAGCTTTTTGGTCCGACCCTCCCGCCGCCAAGTAGCAACGCGTTTCCACAACCGCGTAGCGGTTGTTGAAGGTAGCCGTGGGATTCATCCCACGGATCGGCACAATCCAAGTGTTCACGTCGCATAGCGACGTTTCAACCAGTCGCTACCTTGCATAGTCCTTGGGAGGACCGGTGTTAATTCTTCTTACTTGGGGCGCCGGTTCGAATCTCCGCATCCGGCGGTAAAATAATCTCATTCATATTGATGATGCGCCCATCCGCAATGATCGCGACCTCAATTCGTGCACGATTATAAAACCCGATCGGCCGCTCCCGTGCCAGATCAGCGGGAACCCAACGCATGCGTCCGTTGATTTCTTTTGCGACAACATATTTTGGTAGCGTGCCATTGGTTGAAATCTCTTGTGGCCACGGTGCGCCTGCGTGAAGCATCTGGCCTGCCTCGACCGCGCCCACCATTTGTTGGAGGTTTGTGGCTCTTTGTGAATGCGACCCGCCGACGTAGCCATCTGTCGGTGCATAAATTCGTACCGTCGGTTTGGTCATCGGCCATGGGTCTGCGATTGTTTTTGGTGGGTGATCGATTGAATACACCGCGATTGGCGAGCCGGGGGTTCTTACTTTCAGGATCGCCGGCCAAGCGCGATGAAACTGCGCGCGATTCGTAAAATAAATATCGTAGATATTTTCCTGGATGCCGGTCGCGACTCCTGTCGTGTGGCATTGTTTGCGAAACGCCTCAAGTTCTGATGGCCAATTCGTGGGCCATTTGCCTGTGTCCTCGCTCATGACCAATGCCCGGGCACTACAGAGCGACGATATAAACACCAAAAAGGATATCAATCGGTTTGCACTCATTTGTTATTAGACGGAATTTCCAAACAAATTCTCCGCAATCGTAGTCTCCTTAGTGCACTATAAGTCAATCTCACCGAAATACCTCTCAGCCTACGCCAATCCTGTCGCTCGCCGGCTTTTCAAAGCATTAATTAGTTCACCTTGCGCGGCATTAATCTTCATCTTCGCCACTTCAATCGTAAAAAATTCCGCTCGATCAACCTCCGGAAACGAAATCTTCTTCCCCGATTTCGGCGGCCATTCAATCTCCACATTCGTGCTGCATTGAATTTGCGTTACATCACAATCGCCTTCAAAAGCCCACGCGTGCACAACCTTGCCGCCTTTCTGCTTGATCGAGCCGAGCGCGTGGAACGGCCCGGTCGACTTGATTCCCAACTCCTCCTCAAATTCCCTCTGCGCTGCGCTCAACAAATCCTCGCCCGCCTCAACTTCCCCTTTCGGAATACTCCACGCTCCCGCATCCTTCGTCTTCCAAAACGGCCCGCCCGGATGCACCAACAGTACCTCGAGGACGCCGTCGTGAATCCGAAACATGATCAAGCCGGCGCTCTGTTTGTTGGGGTTTCCCATGATCCATACTATAACCCTTATCCACAAATGTTTGACAGTGTAGTAACGGTATTGTAACTTAGTTCTGGCGCGACACACATGTGCCGTGTCGAGCAGGAAAAATGAACCGAAAGGCAACCAGTGCAATCCTTCGCAACGCCAACGCAGACATCGTTCGCGCCGGAGGTGTCTCCTTGCTCGGCCACCGCGCATGCCTCAAAACAACCCGCCGTTTGGCGGCCGCAGGATTTTGCCACTTTTCGCGACATTTCGCCGGATTTCGCCACATTTGGTAACATTCAAGGGATAGATCCCACCCCCTTCAAAACGAGGCTATTTCGCCGGAAGCGTGCCGATGCCAGTGCCTTGCGTAATTTGAAAAGCGCGTTTTTTCCGCAATTTTTCAAATATTTTTTGCAATCCGCTACCGCTTTCCGTCACGATGGAGCCTTAATGTCCGACGCCAATCCAGCAAACGCTCTGCTCCGCGCCCGCGGCGTCAGCAAAAGCTTTCCTGGCGTCAAAGCATTGGAAGGTGTCGACTTCACCGTTCGTCCCGGCGAGATCCACGCGCTCATGGGCGAAAACGGCGCGGGCAAATCGACGCTCATTAAAGTCCTCACTGGCGTTTATCCTCGCGACGCCGGTGAAATCCATTTCGGCGACAAGATAATTGACCCTCGCACGCCCGACGAAGCGCAGCGTCTCGGCATCAGCACCGTCTATCAGGAAGTAAATCTGATTCCGTATCTCAGCGTCGCCGAAAATATCTGCCTTGGTCGTCAACGGACTGCTGCCGGCCTCCTGAATTGGAAAGAAATTCGCCAACGCGCCGAAAAAGCTTTGGCGCGACTCGGCATCAATCTCGACGTCACCGAAACGCTTTCCAATTACTCGACCGCAATTCAACAACTCGTCGCCATCGCGCGCGCTCTCGATACCGATGCGCGGTTGTTAATATTAGACGAACCGACCTCCAGCCTCGACGAAGGCGAAGTCGAACGCCTCTTCGCCATCATGCGCAAACTAACTGGAAAGGACGATCGCGCTGCATCGTCCGCTGGTAGCCGACAAGGTGACGAGGCGAATGGAAACAAGCTTGGCATTATTTTCGTCACCCACTTTCTTGATCAGGTCTACGCCGTTTCCGACCGCATCACCGTTTTGCGCAACGGCAAACTTGTCGGCGAATATCCCGTCGCCGAACTGCCGCGCGTCCAACTCATCTCCAAAATGATGGGCAAAGAATTGTCGGAACTCGACCTCGCTCGTGGTCGGGACGATCGCGCTGCGTCGTCTTCTTCGCGCATTCCGTTGCTCGAGTTGAAAGGCGTCGCCCGCAAAAACTCCATCAAGCCGATCGACCTTCAAATCGGAGCAGGGGAGATCGTCGGCCTCGCTGGCCTGCTCGGCTCTGGTCGCACGGAAACCGCCCGCATTGTCTTCGGCCTCGACCCCGCTGACACCGGCGAAATCCTCCTCGACGGAAAGCCCGTCCAACTCAAGTCCGCTCTCGACGCTATTTCGCACCAACTCGGGTTCTGTCCCGAAGACCGCAAAATCGAAGGCATCATTCCGAACCTGAGCGTTCGCGAAAACATCGTCCTCGCCATGCAAGCCAGCCGCGGTTGGTTGAAATATCTGTCGCGTGCGAAACAAAACGAAATCGCGACCCAATTTATCGCCGCGCTCAATATTAAAACGCCGAGCCCCGAACAATCCGTGCGCCTGCTCAGCGGCGGCAATCAGCAAAAAGTCATTCTCGCCCGCTGGCTCGCGTCCCGTCCGCGTTTGTTGATTCTCGACGAACCGACTCGCGGTATTGATGTCGGCGCAAAACTCGAAATCGAAAAGCTGATGGCCAAACTCACCACCGAAGGCCTCGCCATTTTGTTCATTTCATCCGACCTCGAGGAAATGGTCCGCAACAGCCATCGCGTCGCCGTCCTTCGCGACCGCCAAAAAGTCGCCGAGTTAACGCGCGAGCAAATTTCCGAGTCGAACATCATGCACGCCATCGCCTCCACCGTATCGCAGGTTTCCAAACCTGCCGCATCGCCGATTTCCAAATCGGCCGGCGTTGAATCAGGAGGGGTGTCCTAATGAACACTTCAACTCCGCTGGCAAAACCGTTTCGGACTTCGGATTTCGGATTTCGGGTTTCCCATCTGAAATGGCCCGCCCTCGCGCTCGCCTTGGTCCTTTTGTTCAACCTGTTCTTCACCCCGGGTTTTTTCCATCTCACATTCCGGGACGGCCGCGTTTACGGTAGCCTCGTCGACATCGTTAATCGCGGTGCGCCCGTAATTTTGTTGTCGCTCGGCATGACCCTCGTCATTGCCACAGGGGGTGTTGACCTGTCCGTTGGAGCAGTGATGGCCATCGCCGGCGCAGTCGCTGGCGTGCTCATCACGAGAGGTAGTTCACTTTTCGTCATCATCGCGCTCCCGCTTGTTATTTCTATCGTTGCCGGCGCATGGAACGGCGCGCTTGTGGGCTACGTCGGCGTGCCGCCAATCGTCGCCACACTTATATTAATGGTGGCCGGGCGCGGCATCG